>JAZQSP010000078.1:0-1138 GCA_045630205.1 Faecalimonas sp.
TTGATAGCAACTTCGATAATCTTCTTATCTGCTACAGCCATACCCAAGCCCATGTTGATCACGATCTTCTTGAGTACTGGAATCTGCATTGTAGAAGAATACTGGATCTGATTCTTCAATGCAGGCGCAATGCGCTCTGCATATTCTTTCTTAAGGCTAGCAGTATTACTCATTATTAAATCTCCTCTACTGATTTTTTAGCATAACGAACAAATGTTCTTCCATCAGAACTTTCTTTTCTTCCCACACGTGTCGGTTTACCAGTCTTAGGGTCAACCACATTCAAGTTAGAGATATGGATAGCAGCTTCCTGCTTAACGATACCTCCTTGAGGATTCTTTGCATTTGGCTTAGTGCTCTTAGATACCATGTTGATACCTTCCACAAAAGCGCGTCCTTCTTTAACAAGAACTTTCAACACGCGGCCAGTTTTACCCTTATCTTCACCAGAGTTTACGTAAACTGTATCGCCTTTCTTAATATGTAATTTACTCATTACTTTATATCCTTTTGAAAATTAAAGTACTTCAGGTGCAAGTGAAACCACCTTCATGTTTGCAGCACGCAATTCTCTTGCAACCGGGCCAAAAATACGACTTCCTCTAATTTCACCTGCGTTGTTCAACAACACGCAAGCATTATCATCAAAACGAATGTAAGAACCATCAGCACGACGGATTTCTTTCTTTGTACGTACAATCAAAGCCTTTGAAACTGCACCTTTTTTAACATCACTTGAGGGGATAACACTCTTAATAGAGACAACAATTACATCCCCAACAGAAGCGTAGCGTCTCTTTGTACCGCCCAAAACGCGGATACAAAGAGCTTCTTTAGCGCCACTGTTATCACATACTGTAAGTCTGGATTCTGCTTGTATCATAATTACTTAGCTCTTTCTACAATTTCAACCAATCTCCATCTCTTAGTTTTGCTCAATGGACGAGTTTCCATAATGCGTACTGTATCACCTACATTACAGTCATTCTTTTCGTCGTGAGCATGGTACTTCTTTGTCTTAGACACGAACTTACCATAAATAGGGTGTTTTTCCTTGAACTTAGCAGCAACAACAATGGTCTTTTCCATCTTATTGCTTACTACAACACCAGTTCTTTCTTTTCTTAAATTTCTAGCT
>JAZQSP010000079.1:0-2179 GCA_045630205.1 Faecalimonas sp.
ATGCAGCTGGTCCAAAGACAAAGGTTCTACTACAAAATACTACCTGAAAGTGTGGAGATTTTGCAGTAGACATGCGGCTCGACCTTTAAGGCTTTGAGACAAAGCAAATAACTTTGCAACACAATTCTGAGCCGACACAAAGAGTTGATATTGGGAACCTACAAAAGATATCTATATGTATTTACATAGTTATATAATTATATACTTCCACAAAAATATAATTGGGCAAACCTTTGGCTACATCAATGTTTTTCAGTATCTTTGCATATACTTAATTATATAATTATATAACTCAATGGAAAACAGAATAGTATTGTTCAGCAATATAAAGGGTGGTGTTGGAAAGACTACTTTGTGTGCTCTCTTTGCAAGCTATCTGGCAGAGAAAGGCATACCGGTATTTGCAATGGATGCAGACTTGCAAGCATCATTGTATCGTCATAGACAGCGTGAGAAGAATGTTGATCCAGATACATCTGCTCCATGGGCTGTTGAGATGCTGAATACCTCAGACGGAAAGAAACTGGAGGAGACCATAGGTAAACTGAAGAGTGTTCCTGGTGTTGTCTTGATCGACTGCCCGGGTAACTTGAACGACAGAAATCTTGAGCATATCTATAAGGCTGCTGATGTGGCCGTGATCCCCATGTCTTTTGATGCGGATACAGTTGACGCAACAGGTATCTTTATTAAAGCATTCAAAACCGTTTCGAATGCAAAACTCTTGTTCGCACCCAACAGAATCAATACGTCTGAGGGTAAGGCTGAAGAACTTCGCCAACGCACTCAGACAACCGAGTTCTTGGGTCTGGTGGGAACTGTACTACCTAGGATCAAGCAAAGTGTAGTAGTTAAGAGATATACAACACTGTACCCATTGGAGCGAAATCAGAATAGTGCAGTGGAATCAACATTTGATACAATCATTCAGGAACTGAATATAAAGGAATAAAGCTATGGCTAATAAAAAAGAAAGACCTACAATAGAAAACCCATTGGCAAATATGGGCCTTGATGAAATTGTCAGAGGTATAACAACAAATGAAACCCCACAGGAAAAGCCAGTTATAAAAGTCAAGGAACCAAAGAAACGTACATCGGCAGGCATGAAGCGATTCGAAGAAAATCTTGACAAGTATACAGGCGTGAGCGAACAAGGCGTAGCCATTTGGCTTCCTAAAGAGGTAAAGAAACGCCTTGAGGTTATCCGTGCTAATGCGGACAGAAATATTCCGCTCAGATCATTGGCAGCTGCCATTATTATGACCTATATTGAAGAAAACGAATCAAAACTGGATGAGCTATGATACAGAAGGATATGACAATTAAAGATATTCAAGATTTGATTTTCGGTGATGAGGACCGTGTTCTTGAGCTCAAAAAGAGTACTGGTGAGTTGAAAGACGGAATGAAGAGTGCTTGTGCATTTCTTAATACCGATGGCGGTTGGGTGATTTTCGGAATCACACCTACCTCATTAAAAATAGTCGGTCAACAGGTAACAGACAACACAAGAAAAGAGATAGGACAAGAAATTGCAAAGTTGTATCCTGCCATCGACTTGAAGCCTATCTACGTGCCAGTACCTGACAAAGACGACTTTTACGTGATAGCCATACACCTCAATGCATGGCCAAGAGGTACCGCACCTTACACATACGACAATCGTCCATATTACAGACTGGAAAGCATCACCAAGGTCATGCCAAGAGAAATGTTCGAGGAAAGAATCCGTGAAAGCAAACCTCATTTGTATGCATGGGAAAGACAACAAGCAGACGGCATAAACATCGAGGATTTGGATGACAACCTTATAGCAGGTGCAGTACGAGGTGGCGTTAAAGGCGGTCGATTGAGCACTTCCGCTTTGAGCGAAACAACAGAAAACATATTGTCTAAATTCCAACTGCTCAATGAAGGTAAGCCTAACAATGCAGCTGTTGCCCTTTTTGCGAAAGAAACAGGATGGTACACTCAATTAGAGTTGCGTATGGCTCGCTTCAAGGGCAATGGGAAAAACGAGTTTGGCGATAACCAATCATTAAAAGGCAACATATTCAAACTGTTCGATGCTGGTATGGCATTCTTCTTCAAGCACCTAAACCTAAGTGGTAAGATAACAGGAACTCGCAGACAAGAAGAATTGGAAATTCCATATGTGGCACTTAGAGAAGCATTA
>JAZQSP010000080.1:0-6205 GCA_045630205.1 Faecalimonas sp.
CTCATATTGTGCGCATTCTGCTTCCAAATCATCAGCCATACCATTCAAGATATTGATGTTTTCAGCAGGAATATCGATGTGATTAAAGAAGTTATCATGCATAAAGTACCAATAACTTTGGTCGTGTTCTCTAGGAAGACCTACATATTCATCCATATTGAAAGTAACTACGTTTTTAAAGCTTACTTTTCCTGCTTGATACATTTCAATTAAGTTTTTGTATACGCCAAGAGGAGAAGAACCAGTTGGAAGTCCTAATACGAAAGGACCATCTCCTTTGTGATTGTTAATTGCATCGGCAATATGCTGTGCTGCCCATGTACTCATCATGTCATAGTTGTCTTTGATAATCAGTTTCATTTTATCACGCTCCATTAAGAAAATTTAAGATTAGTTTTTAATAACAGTCTCTTACGTTTAATTATATATATTTTTTTTGAATAATCAACCTTTTTTGTAACTTCATTTGCCAATCTGCATACTATGTATTATAGTGTATTTAGATTGGAAGTGTATGTTATGGAACATCGTTTGCCATATTACATGGCATACCCTATGCCGATGCAGTATGACGATGAGCGAATGGAACGACGAGACTTTGAGTATATGAAAAGCATGTATCCGATGACGGTAAAACGAATTTTGCCGTACGTAGAAGAAGAGTGCGATCGGATGTCTTATGAAGGAAGCATGATCTATGATGAATATCCGGATCAATTGCAAATGTATCTGATGTGCAGCCGCATTTATGACAGGGTGAGAAAAGAAAAGCCTAAGGATGACATGGAAATGGAGATGCAGGTTTCAAGAAATGATGACCAGCTCCGTGATTTGATTCAGATACTGCTCTTTCAGGAATTGTTCCGTCGCAGAAGCAGGCACAGGAGAAACAGACGTAGATTTTACTAAGGGAGAATAAGAAACACATTATGAGAAATATTATCTTTATCGGAATGCCGGCTTCCGGCAAAAGTACAGTGGGAGTTGTTGTTGCCAAACGTCTCGGATATGATTTTGTTGATACAGATCTATTGATTCAAAAACAGGAAGGTCGCCTTCTGAAAGATATCATTGCCGATGTTGGGAATGAGGCTTTTTTAGAGATTGAAAATCAAGTAAACAGAGATTTGATAGTAGACAATGCCGTAATATCTCCGGGTGGAAGTGTAATATATTGCGAGGAAGCAATGTTACACTTTAAACAGATTGGTACGATTGTATATCTCAAAACATCTTATGAAGATATCTATAACAGAATCTCAAATGCAAAGAACAGAGGCGTTGTACTCAGGGAAGGACAGACACTTAAGGAGTTGTATGATGAGCGTGTGAGTTTGTTTGAAAAATATGCTGATTATACCATTTCGGAAGATGGTTTGGAGCTGGAGGAGACCATTGACACGGTTTTAGAACTGTTTGAAAAATAGGAGGTTAACAAACCTCCTATTTTGTGTTATAATATTTTTTGGAGTATAATAACAGAGGTGTGACATGGAACAATATATAATCAAAGGCGGTCATCCGCTGGTGGGAGAAGTTGAGATTGGTGGCGCAAAGAACGCAGCACTTGCCATTCTTGTTGCGGCGATTATGACAGATGAGACAGTCTTAATTGACAACTTGCCGGATGTAAGCGATATTAATGTGATGCTGGATGCAATCAGTGAGATTGGTGCAATGGTTCAGCGTATAGATCGACATACCGTTCGGATTAATGCTTCTACAGTCAAGAATGTAAGTATTGATTATGATAGTATGAAAAAAATCAGAGGTTCTTACTATTTTCTGGGAGCATTGCTCGGAAAGTATCGTAGAGCAGAGGTTCCTCTTCCGGGAGGATGCAATATCGGAAGCAGACCGATTGACCAACATTTGAAAGGATTCCGTGCGTTGGGTGCAGAGGTGACTATTGAAAGCGGTATGGTCATTGCAGAAGCAGAAGAGTTACAGTGCTCGCATATTTTCTTTGACGTTGTCAGCGTAGGTGCAACTATCAATGTGATGATGGCAGCGGCTATGGCAGAAGGAAAGACAATCTTAGAGAACGTGGCAAAGGAGCCACATGTCGTAGACGTTGCGAACTTCCTAAACAGTATGGGTGCCAATATCAAAGGTGCAGGTACGGATGTGATTCGTATCAAGGGCGTTCCAAGACTTCACAAGACAGAGTATTCCATCATTCCGGACCAGATTGAGGCGGGAACATTCATGTTCGCGGCAGCAGCTACGAGGGGAGATGTTACAGTACTGAATGTAATTCCAAAACATTTGGAGGCGACAACTGCCAAACTCATTGAAATGGGTTGTGAGGTGGAGGAGTTTGACGATGCTGTGCGTGTCGTTGCAAAGGACAGACTGAAAAGTACACATGTCAAGACCTTGCCGTATCCTGGTTATCCAACCGATATGCAACCGCAGATTGGTGTAACAATGGCATTAAGCGAAGGAACCAGTATCATTACAGAAAGCATTTTCGAAAATCGTTTTAAATATTTAGATGAGTTGTCTCGCATGGGTGCGAATGTGAAGATTGAAGGTAATACTGCAATTATTGAAGGTGTAGAGAAACTCTCAGGGGCCAGAGTGGGAGCACCTGATCTTCGAGCAGGAGCAGCTCTTGTTATCGCAGGTATGGCAACTGACGGCATCACGATTGTGGATGATATCGTATATATCCAAAGAGGGTATGAGCAGTTTGATGAAAAACTTCGCGGTATCGGTGCAATTATTGAGCGTGTGGCAAGTGAGAAAGAGATTCAAAAGTTTAAATTAAAAGTAGGATAAGATTGCAAGAAGGAAGGTGGGTGAAAAAAGTCCCACCTTTTTTCGACCAATGTGGAGATTGTGAGAGAGAAATAGAGGGACAAGATGGAAGAGAACAAAAAACAGCATAAGGGCAGAAGAAAGACAAGTGTGGCAAGTACGATTGTGTTAGTCGTCGCAGTAGCTGTATTTATCTTTTCAGCATATAAGTTAATCAGTATTTATTCAGAATATCATAAAGGTGATAAGGAATACGACAGTATTGTGGAAGATGCAATTGGGATTCAGACATCGGAGGACGGTGACGGAGCGCAGGACGACTCTAAGCAAAAACCTAAAGTTCATACTACACTGAAGGTAGATTTTGATAAACTAAAGAAGGCGAACAAGGAGGTTGTTGGGTGGATTCATTTTGATGAGCCGGAGCGAATCAATTATCCGATCGTGAAAGGTGAGGATAATGACAAATACCTGACAACAACTTATGAAGGAAAGAAAAATTCTTCGGGTGCCATTTTTATGGATGCGAACAACAACGGGGAATTTGCAGACCGCAACACATTTATTTATGGACACAACATGAAGAATGGTTCGATGTTTGGACAGCTTCGTAAGTTTAAGACACAGGAGTACTATGAACAGAATCCGTATTTCTACATCTATACACCGGACGGCAAAGAGGTAAAATACCAGATATTCGCAGTGTGTATTGTGGAAGATACTTCAAGGAGTTATGAAAGATTCTATAATAGCGATGAGGAGTATTTGGATTATCTGAATTATGTAAAAAGTATTGCGAGATATGACACGGGTGTAGAATTGACGGCGGAATCAAGTGTTGTGAGTCTGTCCACCTGTACAAATGTGACAGAGACGCAGCGTTTATTGGTTCATGGTGTCAAAATCAGTGAGACAGTTGTGGGGGAATAGATGATGGCAGAACAGTATGAAGTGGGCGATGTTGTTAAGATGAAGAAAAAGCATCCATGCGGCAGTTTCGAGTGGGAGATTCTGAGAGTTGGTGCAGATTTCAGACTGAAATGTGTAGGATGCGGACATCAGATAATGATAGCAAGAAAATTGGTGGAAAAGAATACGAAAGAATTAAGGAAGAGGGCAACTACTTAGGTGGTTGTCTTCTTCTGTAATAGAAAAGCATATTGACAAAAAAAGCAAAGACAAATACAATGTAATTAAATTAAAAAAATTACATATAATATAGCGAGGAGGTGGGTGTTATGGAGATTAATTACAGAATGTTATGTGTTGAATTGTTTGGTACGGATGATGTTGCGGAACTTAAAAAGATTGCTCAAAAAGCAAAAGATAACCGTAATGCCGGTAGAAAGCAAAAGTTTAATGAAAAAGAAATCAAAGAAATAGAAAACTTGCTTGAAAAGGGTATGACAATGAGTGCCGTGGCTGAAAGGTACGATACATCACGTCAAATTATAAATAAATATTTTAACCAAATGCCTGAAAAAAATTACACCTTGCGTATGACATATATGCACGGACAAAATCCTTGCACAATAATCGATGTCGATTTTCTTAATGAAAAAATTGCAATTAAAAACCGTACTGATGATGTTCTTCATAGAGCGTTTGGAGTGATTGAAAATCCAACATGGCAACAATTTCAGGAGTTCTTGGAAGATAGATGTTTTCCGAAAGCCAGAGGAGATATAAAGACACTTCTAAGGAGTCTAGGATTAGATTCTTATGATCCGCTGCAGATTGTTGAGAAAACTAAGGGTAGAACAGCGGATGATAATTTATGGATTAAGTTTAAATATTATCCACAAAGGAGAGAAAGAAATGCAGGTAATTGATTTGACCGAAATAGAAAAAGAAAAAATAGAAAATCATACCTCAAAAGGGAACCAACCCAAATGGCATATAAAGGATAAATGGTATAAGGCTGATCATATGGGCTATGAAGCGCTTGCAGAATGTGTTGTCTCAGAGTTATTAAAAAAATCTGATGTTGGTGATTTTGTTGAATATCATTTAATCAAAATCAATTACGACAACAAAGAAGGCATTGGATGCGTAAGCGAGAATTTCAAAGAAGACTATGAAATGCTGATTCCTATTGAAAAACTGCATCGCCAATATTATGGTAAAGGATTGGCGGATGCTATCGCGAAAAAGTACAGTGTACAAGATAAAATATCTTACACAGTAAATTTTATTGAGGAAATAACCGGTCTTAAAGATGTGGGGAAGTATTTTGCAGTAATGCTCACGGTTGATGCATTTTTTCTTAATGAAGATAGACATACAAATAATATAGCGGTGCTTCGTGATGAGAAAACCAAGAAATATAGATTCGCACCGATTTTTGATAATGGCTTATCTTTGTTATCTGACACAAATGAATATTTGTTGGATGAAGACATCTATGATAGCATCAAAAGGGTTCAGGCTAAGCCTTTTGCCAGAAACTTTGATGAGCAGTTAGATGCTGTAGAAGAGCTTTATGGTTATCATCTGAAATTTGATTTCACGCGATATGACATTTACGAAATCCTTGATGAATTCAATACTGTTTACGATGAGAAAACGATTAAAAGGGTAGAACAAATATTGCTTGAACAAATGAGAAGATATCAGTATTTGTTTAACCATTAAATAGCTAAAAAATACTTGCAATCTATACATGTGTATGTTATAATGCCAAATTGTGATATATTATTTTATTCCTTGTTCCCGGCAAAGGACCGGGGGCCAGAGACCATAAGGAGGTGCAAACGACATGAACAAATATGAATTAGCAGTTGTTGTCAATGCAAAAATCGAAGACGACGCTAGATTAGCTACAATCGAAAAAGTACAAAGATATGTTACTCGTTTCGGTGGTACAATCACTAACGTTGACGAATGGGGTAAGAGAAAATTAGCTTACGAAATTCAAAAAATGAGAGAAGGATTCTACTACTTCATCACATTTGAAGCTGAAGCTTCAGCTCCAGCTGAAATCGAAGGTAGACTTCGTATCATGGACAACGTTATCAGATTCTTAGTTGTAAGACAAGAAGCGTAAGAAAAGAGGAAATCGTATGAATAAAGTAATTTTAATGGGACGCTTAACTAGAGATCCAGAAGTTAGATATTCACAAGGAGATAGCGCTAGTGCAGTTGCTAGATACACATTAGCTGTAGACCGCCGTTTCAGACGTGACGGAGAAGCTTCAGCAGATTTCATTAACTGTGTTGTTTTTGGTAAACAAGCAGAATTTGCAGAAAGATACTTACGTCAAGGTGTTAAGATTGCTGTTACAGGACGTATCCAAACAGGAAGCTACACAAACAGAGATGGACAAAGAGTTTACACAACAGATGTTGTTATCGAAGAACAAGAATTTGCTGAAAGCAAAGGAACAGGTGCTTCTAAAGTCGGAGGGCCAAGCGGTCTTAGGAAGACAAATCCTTGATGCAA
>JAZQSP010000081.1:0-2607 GCA_045630205.1 Faecalimonas sp.
CTTTCATCTGCCACACCATACGAAGGACAGGAGCGAAGCTGAGCAAAAAGCTCCGGATCCTCCGACTTTAAAAGAGAAAGGAACTGCTGAGGTGAATAACGTTTTTTATCAAAAACCAAATGCTTGATAGCAAGCAGTGAATCCAATGTGTTGGGTATACCGGAATCACAATGAATTGAGAAGGTATATCTTGCACCACCCTGAAACCATCCTGTTTCCTTGTCGATACAATCATCGATAAAAAGTGTGCGAATAGGAGCAAAGCATTTTTGCGCACGTTCATTCCAGTAATTATTGATGGCTTCCATCTGAAGGTCCTGCTCTTTTCTCAAGACCGTTATAAAATTGTTATAAAACTCCTCAAAGGACGAACAATTGGGAAGACTTTCATACATATAACCTTCAAATATTTTCAGAACGTTTATTTCATTGTCTGTTCCTCCGGAATATGTACAGCCTGCAAAGGATGTTTCTGTGCATCCTCCACCTGAAAATTCCAATACATCCTCTTGTGTCAGATGCGGTATTCTGCCACACAGACGCTGACGGATAGCCTGTTCGTTATAAAAAGCAGGCTGACCACCACCCTGCAAAACGCGCTTTGCAGAAAGCTCCCATAAGGACTCAGGCATTTCATCTGTTACCCTAAGCTCAATCAAAGGTCGGGCAAGACCAACAGATGCTTCCAAAGCCTGATATGTTACATCATTATAATCCGGGCCGAGAGTAACACTCCAGCAATCGTTTATCTGTATGTTTTCCATCATACAGCGAAGCCACGGGCGAAGGTCCTCGCCCTTGTGATATGGCTCAAGAATAGAATCAAGTCTGCCAACATTGTCCCATCCATCTAAGGAAAGGCAGAAATTAAGAGAAACCATAGCTTCGTATGCCGTTCTTGCAGGAGAAAAAGGAACCTGCTTTAACGCCCGCAAAAGCTCTGTGGGAGCACCCATTTGGGGAAGTGCCTCCAAAGCACGCTTGTGATAGGTGCGTAATCCATCAATAAGGTCAAGCAGCGCCCTCTTAAAATCACTGTCGTCTTTTTCAAGCAAGCGCCTTTCATATTGATTTATACCTTCCCGCAGAATTCGCTTGTAATTAAGCATACTATGATTCCATTCACCTGCATAGCAATAGCTCTTGGTGAATTCAGTCATAATATCTGCTGCACGAGAGCTTTTTTCTCTGAGCCTTTCCCATTTTATATCAAACTGCGTTGCGTATGACGGAATAACACAAACCTCATAGCCTGTGCTTGTGTCTATAAAGGTTCCCCTTGTTTGTCCGGTGGGAAAAAGAGGTGAACCGGCTTCATAAACAATGGGGCAGGCTTCATAATAACGGCGATATGCACGGCAATATATTTCGGGAAGTGACCCGTCGGATAATTCCAGCAAGCCCGATGCAAGAGGCTCACCTATATCTGAAAGAAATTTTGCATTTGCATTCATAAATCAACACCCTTTCTCGGGAGAACAAAAAATATGCGAATATATATCATTTAAAATTCGCTTCAAGAAAATCTGCAACAGAGCATTTTAGATTGTGGAGCATAATTTATTTCTGCCACAGCACATCCCCACACAAAAAATTTGTCACCCCAATTATACCACATATCCCCCAACATTTCCACACCTACATACATGCTCAAAATTTTATACGCATAAATCAAAGAAAAACGAGCAGACCGATGCCTGCTCGTTGGTTTTATATATTCAGTTCAACAAATTGGAATTTGACAACATCAAAGCAACTTGATTTCATTGGCAATCATAGCCACGGTCTTTTCGTTGGTGTCAATTTTAATCGTGTTGAGTGTGTCATACATCGGTATCCTTGTTATACTTCTTTCGATTATATCCTCAACTCGAATACCGTTCTCCACATCCTTTGTTAATCTCTTGCGTAAATTGGCTTCGTCAACAATAAGCGAAATACATTTCACATCGCAGTTTTGTGTATCCAGTTCTTCTACGATGGAATCAATGATAGACTGTTGGTGCATTACCCAACAGAAAATTACATTTTCATAAGCAGAGCAATGTAAAAAGTTATTGAGCAAGTAACAAATATTATCCGTCACCATCGATTTGGTTTCATCGGTTACTTGGAACGAACTTGCATCCCAGCACCAATCTCCGTCAAGAAATACGCTGTTCGGTAAATCCTGTTTGAGCAG
Source organism: Faecalimonas sp. (assembly GCA_045630205.1). Lineage (GTDB taxonomy): Bacteria > Bacillota > Clostridia > Lachnospirales > Lachnospiraceae > Faecalimonas. The sequence continues at coordinate 2,183 of JAZQSP010000081.1, forward strand.
TTGGCACACAGTTGTTTTCCCAACTCCCATAGTGCCACCAATCAGATATAAAGTTTTCATCATTCACACCTACAAATTCAAGTTTATTTAACAGGCGCGGCAGCTCCCAAGGCTCCCCTTGTCAGGGGAGCTGTCAGCCGAACAGGCTGACTGAGGGATTGTCACCGTAGCTTGATTTCATCAAAGTCTTGCAATAAAACAGCACCTACCGCACAATCCCTCCGTCACGGCTTTGCCGTGCCACCTCCCTTTACACAAGGGAGGCTTTGGTGCGGTGCGCAACTGTCAGATTATACTATCATATTTTAGCCCAATAAACAACACCAGGCACAGCAGGGGAGACTGCTGTGCCTGGTGGGGTGTGTTTGATATTACAGGTTGTAGTACTTGTCGAATTCGGCGGGATGGGGGATCTTGGAGAGCTC
>JAZQSP010000082.1:0-25046 GCA_045630205.1 Faecalimonas sp.
GCGAAATTAGAAGAAGAACAAAAGAAAAATGCAAGAACAATCACTGTAGAAGACCGTGCAGTACAAGACGGAGATGAAGTTGTGTTAGACTTTGAAGGTTTTGTGAATGGTGTTGCTTTTGAAGGCGGAAAGGGTGAAAACTACCCACTTACAATCGGTTCTGGTTCATTCATCCCAGGATTTGAAGAACAATTAATCGGTGCTGAAACAGAAAAAGAAGTAGAAGTAAATGTTACTTTCCCAGCAGAATATCATGCGGAAGATTTGGCAGGAAAAGAAGCTGTATTCAAATGTACAGTGCATGAAATCAAAACAAAAGAACTTCCTGAATTAGATGATGAATTTGCAGCAGAAGTATCTGAATTTGATACATTAGAAGAATACAAGGCTGACATCAAAGCTAAGATTAAGGAACAAAAGATTGCAGAAGGAAAGAGACAAAAAGAAGACCAGGCAGTAGAAAAAGCAGTTGCTAACGCTACCATGGAGATTCCGGAAGCAATGATTGATACTCAGGTACAGCAGATGGCTCAGGAATTTGCTCAGAGATTGCAATCACAAGGTCTTAACATGGAGCAATACTTCCAATTCACAGGTCTTACAGCAGAAAAGATGATGGAAGAAATGAGACCACAGGCTGTAAAACGCATTGAGACAAGATTAGTTCTTGAAGCAATTGCAAAAGCTGAAAATATTGAAATCACAGAAGAAAAGATAGACGAAGAGATTGCTAAGATGGCAGAGATGTACAAGATGGAAGTTGAAAAACTGAAAGAGTACATGGGAGAAGCTGAGAAACAACAAATGAAAGCTGATATGGCTGTTCAAGAAGCAGTGACATTCTTAGTAGAAAACTCTGTAGAAGAGTAAGATTTAGGGGAGGCAAGTACATGAGCGTAATACCTTACGTCATTGAACAAACAAGTCGTGGAGAGCGTTCTTACGACATTTATTCAAGATTACTAAAGGAAAGAATCATCTTTTTGGGGGAAGAAGTAACAGATGCATCTGCAAGTGTAATTATTGCCCAGTTGTTATTTTTAGAAGGAGAAGATCCGGAAAAAGATATTCATTTGTACATTAACAGTCCGGGTGGTTCTGTGACAGCAGGTATGGCTATCTACGATACCATGCAGTACATCAAATGCGATGTATCGACAATCTGTATCGGAATGGCAGCAAGCATGGGTTCATTCTTGTTGGCAGGAGGAGCAAAAGGAAAACGGTTTGCGCTTCCGAATTCTGAGATTATGATTCACCAACCATCAGGCGGAGCAAGAGGACAGGCAACAGAGATTAAGATTGTTGCAGAACACATTTTAAAAACAAGACATAAGTTAAACCAAATTCTGTCAGAGAACACAGGACAGTCTCTGGAAACGATTGAAATCGACACCGAGAGAGATAACTTCATGTCGGCGCAAGAAGCAAAAGAATACGGATTGGTTGATGAAGTAATTACCAGTCACTAATAAAAAGTTGAGGGGATGTTCTGAAAGTTAGAGCACCCCTTTTACGCGTAAAATGAGGAGAGAATATGGCAAAAAAAGGTGAAGAAGTCGTGAGATGTTCCTTCTGTGGGAAAGCACAGGCACAGGTTCGCAAGCTGATTGCGGGACCAAACGGGGCTTATATCTGCGACGAGTGTGTAGAAATCTGTACGGAGATTATCGAGGAAGAATTTGAATTTGAAGACAAGGACGTGATAACAGAAGAGATTAACCTTCTGAAACCTGAGGAAATCAAAGCGTTTTTGGACGAATATGTCATCGGTCAGGATGAGGCAAAGAAGGTTCTCTCGGTAGCCGTATATAATCATTACAAAAGAATCCTTGCTGATAAAGACTTAGGGGTAGATTTACAAAAGAGTAATATTTTGATGTTGGGGCCAACCGGATGTGGCAAGACACTTCTTGCGCAGACGCTTGCCAAGATTCTAAATGTTCCGTTTGCGATTGCAGATGCGACAGCTCTTACAGAAGCCGGATACGTCGGAGAGGATGTTGAGAACATTCTTTTAAAAGTAATCCAGGCGGCAGACGGGGATGTAAAACGCGCAGAGCATGGAATCATTTACATTGATGAAATTGATAAAATCACAAGAAAATCAGAGAATCCATCTATTACAAGAGACGTTTCCGGTGAGGGTGTGCAACAGGCACTCTTAAAGATTATCGAAGGAACTGTGGCATCTGTACCGCCGCAGGGAGGTCGTAAGCATCCGCATCAGGAAATGATTCAGATTGATACAACGAACATTTTGTTTATCTGTGGCGGAGCGTTTGAAGGAATTGAGAAGATCATTGAAAAACGATTGGACCGTACTTCTATGGGCTTCAATGCAGAAGTTGTCAGCAAACAGGAAAAAAATATTGACCAGTTGCTGAAAGAGATTCTTCCACAGGATTTGATTAAGTTTGGTATTATTCCGGAGCTTGTGGGACGTGTGCCGATTAATGTAACACTGGAGATGTTAGACCGTGATGCATTGATTCGTATCCTGACAGAGCCAAAGAGTGCAATTGTGAAACAGTACAAGAAACTGTTAGAACTTGACGGTGTGGAACTTGAGTTTGAGAAGGAAGCGTTGGAGCAGATTGCAGATACAACACTGGCAAGAAAGACAGGGGCGAGAGGTCTTCGTGCAATTATGGAAAATGTAATGATGGATACCATGTATCATGTACCATCAAATGATACGATAAAAACATGTTTGATTACAAAGAACACTGTGCTTGGTAAAGAAGAGCCGATTTACAATTCAGAGGCAATTACCACACAGAGTGCGTAAAAGTATGCAAGAGCGGGTACAGGGAAATGTATCCGCTTTTTATGAGGGGACTTTTAAGATAAATTTTAATGTCATACAGGAGAAATAATTATGGAGAACCAATATATAAGCATGCCGATGGTGGCACTTCGCGGAATGACGATATTGCCTGAAATGGTCATACATTTCGATGTCAGTCGCAGCCGTTCCATAGAGTCCGTCCAGAAGGCCATGCAAAGTAATGAACAGAAGGTGTTTCTCGTGGCACAGCGGGAAGTAAATATAGAAGAACCTACACAAAAAGATGTCTACGAGATTGGATGTATTGCAACTATCAAGCAATTGGCAAAGATGAACAAAAACATCTTTCGCGTACTCATCACAGGGGAGGAACGGGCGAAGTTAGTCCGAATGACAGAAACAGATGGGCGTCTAATGGCAGACGTGGAGATTGTAGAGGATTATAACGATTATGAACCTGGACAACTCACTGAATGTCCGGAGGCAAAGGGCCTTCAGGAAATTTTCTTTGAATATACGATGAAGAGTGGCAAGGTGCCAAAAGATGTGGTTACTCAGATTGCAGATATTAAGGAATTCAAGAAACTGGTGAATCGTATTGCGGCGAGTGTTCCATTTGACTACATCAACCTTCAGGACATTTTAGAGGAAAATGACCTGTATAAACGTTGCGCGCTGCTGTCATACAAATTAACAACTGAGATTGCCGTTGTAGGTCTGAAGGAAAACATTCAGGCGAAGGTTAAGGAACGCATGGAGAAGCAGCAGAAGGAATTCATTCTCCGTGAGCAGTTGAAGGTCATTCGCGAGGAACTCGGAGAAGACAATGTGCTCTCCGATGCAGAAGAATTTACAGAGACAACCAATCAAATGGATGCATCGGGTGAAGTAAAAGAGAAACTCATGAAAGAAATCAGCCGTTTTAAGAGTGCAATGCAAAATTCGGCGGAGAATGGTGTGACGAGAACCTATATCGAGACGATGTTGGAAATGCCTTGGGATAAGATGGCAGAGGAGAGTATTGACCTTGAGTATGCAAAAAGTATATTAGAGGAAGATCATTACGGACTTGAAAAGGTAAAAGAACGTATTCTGGAATTCCTTGCAGTTCGCAAACTGACAAGTAAGGGTGAAAGCCCGATTCTCTGTCTGGTGGGACCTCCGGGAACCGGAAAAACATCGATTGCCAAATCGCTATCAAAAGCATTAAACAGACCTTATGCCCGTATTTCACTCGGTGGCGTGCGTGATGAGGCAGAGATTCGCGGACACCGCAAAACATATGTGGGAGCGATGCCGGGACGTATTGCAAATGCACTCAAATCTGCAGGAGCAAAGAATCCGCTGATTTTGTTGGACGAGATCGATAAGGTCAGTAACGATTATAAAGGCGATACATTTTCAGCACTACTTGAGGTTCTGGACAGCGAACAGAACGTGAAGTTCCGTGACCACTATCTGGAGGTGCCACTTGATTTGTCTGAGGTACTATTTGTGACAACTGCGAATACACTTCAGACGATTCCGAGACCGCTTCTTGACCGTATGGAAGTGATTGAAATCAGCAGCTATACGGAAAATGAGAAGATGCACATCGCAACGAAGCATTTGATTCCAAAGCAACTGTCAAAACATGGACTTACGCAGGAACAACTTGTGATAGAGGAATCTGCGTTAGGGAAAATGGTACAGGGCTACACAAAGGAAGCGGGAGTCAGACAGCTTGAGAGAACCATTGGAGAGATATGTCGAAAGGCTGCGCGAGAGATTTTGGAAGAGGGAATCTGTCCTGTGTTTGTCAGTCATGAAAATATCGGAAGATATCTTGGAAAAGAGAAGTTCCGCTACGATATGATTAATCAGACAGATGAGATTGGTATTGTCCGGGGACTGGCATGGACCAGTGTCGGTGGTGATACTTTGGAGATAGAAGTGAATATCATGCCGGGAAAAGGTGATATTCTATTGACAGGACAGCTTGGAGATGTTATGAAAGAATCAGCAAGAGCAGGAATCAGTTACATCCGCTCCGTCGGAGAGGAGTATCAGATTGCTGAGGATTTCTTTGAAAAACATGATATTCACATCCATATTCCGGAGGGGGCAACACCGAAGGATGGCCCGTCAGCAGGTATTACTATGGCGACGGCGATGATTTCTGCCATTACGAAGCGGAAGGTCCGTGCAGACGTCGCAATGACCGGAGAGATTACACTTCGCGGAAGAGTACTTCCAATCGGAGGTCTCAAGGAAAAGTTATTGGCGGCAAAAAGTGCCGGCGTGAAGACTGTTTTCGTTCCGGAAAAGAATATGCGTGATGTGGAAGAAATCTCAGTTGAGATAACAGAAGGATTGGAGATTATACCGGTCAGTCACATAACAGAAGTGTTAAAACTTGCACTGGTATGCGAGGAATAGGAAAATGAAGATTAAAAATGTAGAATTACAGATTGTTTGTGGAATTACAAGTACCTTGCCTGAGACAGACAAGGTGGAGATTGCATTTGCCGGGAAATCAAATGTAGGAAAGTCTTCGCTGATTAACGCGCTCATGAATCGTAAGGCGCTTGCGCGTACATCGGCAACGCCGGGTAAGACGCAGACCATCAACTTTTATAATGTCAATGATATCATGTATCTTGTGGATTTGCCGGGTTATGGTTATGCCAAAGTGTCAGAGCAGGAGAAGATTAAATGGGGACAACTGATCGAGCGTTATCTTAACACTTCAAAGCAGTTGAAAGCAGTCTTTCTTTTGATTGATATTCGCCACGATCCGTCTGCAAATGATAAGATGATGTATGACTGGATTGTAGCGCAAGGGTATGAGCCGATTATCATTGCAACGAAGTTGGATAAGATTAAAAGAAGTCAGGTTCAGAAGAACGTGAAAGCAATCAAGGAAGGCTTAAAACTTCGTCCGGGAACTATTGTCATTCCGTTCTCTGCGGAGACAAAGCAGGGAAGAGAAGAGATTTGGGAACTCATGGACAGTTATGTTTTGGGAGAAACTGAGGTGGAATAGATGGAGAGTAATCGTCTATATTGGAAGGTCATGGTTAGTCTGGTGTTTAGTTTGCTTGCAACAGCACTGGTCATTGGGATAGGAATTGCAGGAATTCGAATCTTTGCGCCGTTTGTGGTGGGGTGGATTATCGCCTGCATTGCTAACCCGGTTGTTTGCTGGTTGGATAAGCAACTGAAAATCAAGAGAAAATTGGGTTCGGCACTCATGATTGTACTGGTTATCGGAGCAGTCATTGCTCTGGCGTATCTGGTTATCAGTATGCTTGTAAGAGAAATCGGAGGGTGGATTGTCAGTCTCCCAACTGTGTTCCGGTCTATGACTGTAGAAATGCAGGAACTGGCGGATAATTTAAGTGGTATTGTCAAAGTGCTGCCACAGTCTGTAAAAGATGCGGGAAACGGATTTGTAGATAATCTTGGAGATGTATTAGGTGGCCTTGCGAGAAGCTTAAGTGAACCGACCATGTCTTTTGCGGGAGTTGTAGCAAAACAGATTCCGTCTATTGTAATCGGTACATTTATGGTAATTCTTTCTGCATACTTCTTTGTTGCAGACAGAGAATCGGTGCTTTTATGGGTGAAGAAAGTGACACCGGCTGCGGTTTATCAGAGAATGGCTATGGCGATTTCCTACTTTAAATTTGCAGTGGGAGGATACTTCATTGCACAATTTAAGATTATGGCAGTCGTGAGTACAATCCTGTTTGTCGGATTGAGTCTACTTAAAGTTGAGTATGCATTTGTGCTAGCTATATTAATTGGATTACTTGATTTTCTTCCGTTCTTCGGAACAGGAACAGCATTTGTGCCATGGTGTATCTACACAGTACTTACGGGAAATTATATGCGGGCATTGATTCTCCTTATTATTTATGTAACAACACAGGTGGTTCGTCAACTCATTCAGCCGAAACTGGTTGGAGACGAAGTGGGATTAAAGCCACTCCCGACATTGCTTCTTATCTATGTGGGATATAAATTAGGCGGCTTCTTGTGGATGATACTTGCTGTACCACTTGGAATGATTCTCATCAATATGTATAAGTCCGGTGGATTTGATTATATACTGGATGATGTCAAGATACTGGTGAAAGGAATAAAGAGTTTGAGAGAGTGACTCTCTCAAACTCTTTTTGTAATTAATCTTTCATTTGCAACTGATATTGCTTTGGGGTGATACTCTTATATTTTTTGAACATTTTTATGAAATAGCTCATATCATGGAAACCGGTCTTTTCCGCAATATCCATCATGGGTTGATTTGTGTTGCGAAGTAAGTCGCAGGCACGTTCCACACGATACTGATTGAGGTACTCAATCGGGGAACATAGAGTCATCTCCTTGAAAAATTTACAAAAATATTTGGGTGTCATACCAATACTTGTCGATAGTTCGGTTAACGTCAGAGCCTGTGAATAATGATTTTCAATATATCCCAGAGCCTGCTTAATCTGATTGATTCGACGAATGCTTTGCGGTGTATTTGCAGGGACTTCTGATTCGGAATAACGGGTAAGAGCAAGTGACAAGAAACTATAAAATGCACCGCGCACCATCAGCTCCAGATGCTCTGCTTCGTTTACGGTTGTATGAGCATCAAACAGATTCCCGATATATTGGCATATTTGGGTTTCGCTGGTGTCATAAATGGATTGCACTTCTAATTCATGCTTTTGAATTTGTTTGATGCGTTTCCAGCAACCTTCCGGGTAGTTCATGTTTTGTCCGAGAAGCACACAATCATATATGCAATTATCTTGAGGAATGGCTGAGTGCAAAAGTCCCGACGGGATGAATGCCACCATTCCTTTTTTTAGATGAAATGTTTGTCCGTTTAGCGTTAGAAATAAGGAGCCTTCCGTTATACGGATAAATTCTAGGTCAATATGCCAATGAAGCTCCATCACATAGCGTGGGTGCTGCTGCGTCAAATGGTGAAATTCAATTGGGAAACTGTCTGTTCCTCTCTTTTTATCTTCATAGTAATGAATGTAATTTGCGGAATTCATAATGTCATATCCTTTTTATATGAATATCGTTATATTTTTTGCTATTATAACACCTTTACACATGCAATGACAATGGTAAAATGTTATAAAAGGGGTAAATTGCAAGGCGAATGGCAATTTACATAAGAACGCAAAAGGAGGATATAAGAGATGGCAGAAAAAAGATATGTAGGAGATTATCCGGTAATCGGAATCCGACCTGTAGTGGATGGACGTCGTGGTCCTATGAAGCTTCGTGAGAGCCTTGAAGACCAAGTAATGGCACTTGCAAACGCAGCTAAGAATTTGTACGAAGAGAATTTATTTTACTCAAATGGTGAACCTGTAAAGGTTGTTATCGCAGACACAACAATCGGACGTGTTCCGGAGGCAGCAGCTTGTGCGGACAAATTCAGAAAAGAAGGTGTTGACATTACATTGTCAGTAACACCATGCTGGTGCTATGGTTCTGAGACAATGGACATGGATCCGAACACAATCAAGGGCGTGTGGGGATTTAACGGAACTGAGAGACCGGGTGCTGTTTATTTAGCAGCAGTTTTAGCAGGGCATGCACAGAAAGGACTTCCGGCATTCGGTATTTACGGACATGAAGTGCAAGACCGTGACCAAGTAACTGAGATTCCGGAAGACGTGAAGGAAAAACTTTTAAGATTTGGTCGTGCTGCAGTTGCAGTTGCCACAATGAAAGGTAAATCTTATTTACAGATTGGTTCTCAATGTATGGGTATCGCGGGTTCTATTATCGACCAGGATTTCATGGAATCATACTTAGGGATGAGAGTTGAATCTGTTGACGAAGTTGAAATCCTTCGCAGAATGGAAGAAGGTATCTATAATGAAGAAGAATATCAAAAAGCATTAGCTTGGACAAAAGAACACTGTAAAATGGGCCGCGATGACAATCCTGATTTTGTACGTTTCTCAGATGAAGAAAAAGAAAAACAATGGGAATTCACAGTAAAAATGTACTGCATCATCAAAGACCTCATGGGAGGAAACAAAAATCTTCCGGAAGGATGCGAAGAAGAAATGGTTGGCCATAATGCAATCGCAGGTGGTTTCCAGGGACAGAGACAATGGACGGACCACTGGCCAAACTGTGATTATCCGGAAGCATTATTAAGCTCAACTTTTGACTATGAAGGTGCTCGTGAGCCATACACATTGGCTACAGAGAACGATGTTTTGAACGGAATTGGTATGCTGTTCATGCGTCTTTTGACACATCGCGCTCAGATATTTGCAGATGTTCGTACATATTGGAGTGGAGATGCCGTTAAGAGAGTGACAGACTATGAGTTAGAAGGAAAAGCAAAAGAATCAGACGGTATTATTCACTTACTTAATTCAGGTGCTGCCTGCCTTGATGCATGCGGTGAATGTAAAGATGAGAATGGTAACGCCATCATGAAGAAATGGTGGGAAGTTACAGAAGAAGATATTAAGAAAATGACAGATGCAACTGTATGGTGTGAAGCCGGCTTTGACAACTTCCGTGGAGGCGGATTCTCAAGTCACTTTACAACACGTGCAGAAATGCCAGTCACTATGATTCGATTGAATCTTGTAAAAGGACTCGGACCTGTTCTTCAGATTGCAGAGGGATGGACAGTACAGCTTCCGGATGATGTATCTGATACTCTTATGGAAAGAACAAATCCAACATGGCCATGTACTTGGTTTGCTCCAAGATGCGATGGCAAGGAAGGTTCACCATTTAAAACAGCTTATGAAGTAATGAATAACTGGGGTGCTAACCACGGTGCAATTTCTTACGGACATATCGGCGCGGATATTATTACAATGTGTTCAATGCTTCGTATTCCTGTATGTATGCATAATGTACCGGAAGAAGAAATCTTCAGACCTGCAGCATGGAATGCGTTTGGAATGGATAAAGAAGGTGCTGATTACAGAGCATGTGCCGCTTATGGACCATTTTATAAATAAATAAGTTTTGAAAGTACAGAACAAAAGTTCGATTTGTTCTGTACTTTTCTTTTGTCTTCTGATATAATCTAGTAGAATAGGTAGACAATAGTAGTGGTAGTTGCAATTCATTAGCAGCACAACTTTACGGGGAATTCAAGGAGTTCTTCCCTGATAACGCGGTGGAGTATTTTGTATCCTAGAATGGGATTGGCAAAAAAAGTAGTGTTATTTCGTATTGTTTAATACCGAAAAATCCCCATTTTCCGTACAAAATGGGCAAAAACACACTAGACGATACAGGGCGATACGGAGAGGTTTTGTGACTTTTATTCGTAATGAGATGAGGAAAAAACTAGTCAAAACATAAGAATTTCTGACAACTTGACAAAAGGTTTATACCTCGATATGATGTAAAAAAAGAAAGGGAGGCGAGATGGTTATGAATTGTGTTTATAGTTTAAAGATTTACGACACAGAACTGATAAAATTTTCTTTGGAAAAACGCGGTTTGGAAGGATTAGTAGTTAACATATTATCCAAAAATGAAGAATGTAACCATTTGATGCCACTTGATATGGAATGTACTGGTGAAGGAATTCTGAAATGGTTGGAAAGGCGAGTGATACCAAAGAATCGTACTTTTGTTGACCAAATATTAAAGACGTTGGGACTTAGCCATAATGATACCAAAGGTATCATTGATGTGTGTAAAGGCTTGTCTTTAAATGATAGTTATTGGATTGTGCCAGAAGGTTTTGAGGGAACCTATGAACAGTACAACTTATATGATAATCGTTTTTCGGAAATGCTAGCATTGGTTGCGTATACCGGAGCAGGACAGACAAAACAGGCATTTACAACATCACCGGAATTGACAACCAATGGAATGCTACCAAAGGCATGGAGATTTATAGAAGGTGATGGAATTTATCTGTATAAAGGCGGTACAAGTGGTGCTTCTAATGCGGGGAGAGAACCGTTCTGTGAGTATTATGCATCGCAGATTGCAGAGACTATGGGATTAAATGCGGTTCATTATGATTTGGAAAACTGGAAAGGGATTACGGCTTCTAAATGCAGCCTGTTTACAGATAAAGACACCTCATTTGTTCCAATTGGTAGAATTGTTAAATCAGGTGGTATTAAAAAATGCCTGGATTATTATGATAAATTAGGGAAAGCTTTTTCGGAACAGATTCGTAGTATGTTAGTGTTTGATGCATTAATATATAACGAAGATCGCCACTTTGGCAATTTTGGAGTGTTGCGAGATAATCATACCGGAAAAATTGTTGCACCTGCACCGATTTTCGATAATGGATTGTCTTTGTTTTGCTTTGCAGGACAGGAGGATTTGCCAACGCTTGCGGAATATGCGAAAACTCGCACGAATCCGTATTATATTTCTTTTGAAGAAGTATGTGCAGCGGTTATGGGAACGAAGCAGAAAGAACAGCTCAGGCGCATGATTGGTTTTAAATTTACAAGACATCCGAAACTGAACTTGCCTGAGGAACATTTGGTTGCTGTAGAACGAGTTCTGGAGAATCGAGTGAGGGAATTGCTTGAAATTCCAGTGAGAAGTAGAAAGGTGCCGGAAAAAGTAAGATAGTAAAGAAATTGTGACACCACTGGTGACATAATTTAGTTGGAAGAATTGTTAAGTGCAGAACAAAAGTTCGATTTGTTCTGTACTTTTCTTTTATCTTTTGATATAATCTAGTAGAGTAAGTAGATAATAATAGTAATTGCGCAAGTGGCTTGCACAATTATAAATGATTTAATGCGGAGATTGATTGTGAATAAGTTCATTTTAAAATCAGAATACAAGCCAACCGGTGACCAACCACAAGCCATTGAAAAGTTAGTTCAAGGATTTAAAGAAGGCAACCAATGCCAGACATTACTTGGTGTTACAGGTTCCGGTAAAACATTTACTATGGCGAATATTATTGAAAAACTAAATAAACCAACCTTGGTGATTGCACATAATAAGACCTTGGCGGCGCAACTCTATGGAGAATTCAAGGAGTTCTTCCCTGATAACGCGGTGGAGTATTTTGTATCCTACTACGATTACTACCAACCGGAAGCATATGTGCCATCGTCTGACACATACATCGCGAAGGATTCTTCCATGAACGATGAGATTGACAAACTGCGCCACTCTGCAACAGCAGCGCTCTCAGAGCGTCGTGACGTAATCATCGTAGCCAGCGTATCCTGTATCTATGGTCTTGGTTCTCCGATTGATTATCAGGAGATGGTTATCTCGCTTCGCCCAGGCATGATTAAGGACCGCGATGAAGTGATTAAGAAGCTGATAGAGATTCAGTATGACCGCAATGAGATGGATTTTAGACGCGGTACGTTCCGTGTGCACGGTGATGTGGTTGAGATTTTCCCGGCGTACTCGGAAAAGATTGCATATAGAGTAGAATTCTTCGGAGATGAAGTGGACAGAATCACAGAGATAGATGTCTTGACCGGTTCTATTGTTGATGAGATTGGACACGTTGCTATTTATCCGGCATCTCACTATGTGGTTGCACCGGAGACAATGAATCGGGCAACACATGCCATTGAAGAGGAATTGGAAGAACGTGTGCGATATTTTAAGAGTGAAGATAAGCTTTTGGAGGCTCAGCGTATTGCAGAGCGCACGAATTTTGATATAGAGATGATGCGTGAGACAGGATTCTGTTCGGGGATTGAGAATTATTCCAGACATTTGACAGGGCTTAAGGCAGGAGAACCGCCACATACGTTGATTGATTATTTTCCGGATGATTTCCTCATTATGATAGACGAGTCACACATGACGATTCCACAATTGGGTGCGATGTACAATGGTGACCAGTCAAGAAAATCCACCTTGGTGGATTATGGATTCCGTTTGCCATCAGCGAGGGATAATCGTCCACTGAATTTCGGAGAGTTTGAAGGAAAGGTGAATCAGATGCTGTTCGTATCTGCAACACCCGGTAAATATGAGGGGCAGAATGAACTGCTTCGCGTGGAACAGATTATCCGTCCAACAGGACTTTTGGACCCACAGGTGGAAGTTCGTCCGATAGAAGGTCAGATTGATGATTTGATTGGCGAGGTCAACAAAGAGGTCGCTAATAAGAATAAGGTGCTTATCACAACGCTTACAAAACGTATGGCAGAGGATTTGACGGAGTACATGCGCGAACTCGGTATCCGTGTGAAATATTTACACTCCGATATTGATACCTTAGAGCGTACTGAGATTATCCGAGATATGCGTCTCGATGTATTTGATGTGCTTGTCGGAATCAATCTGCTTCGAGAGGGGCTGGATATTCCGGAAATTACGCTGATTGCGATTCTAGATGCAGACAAGGAAGGATTCCTTCGTTCTGAGACGTCGCTCATTCAGACGATTGGGCGTGCGGCTCGTAACTCGGAAGGACATGTCATTATGTATGCCGATACGATTACAGATTCCATGAGACGTGCGATGGAAGAAACTGAGCGTAGACGAACTCTGCAGATGCAGTATAATATAGAACATGGAATTACACCGCAGACGATTCAAAAAGCGGTTCGAGATTTGATTAGTATCTCTAAGAAGGTGGCAGCAGAAGAACTTCGTATGGAAAAAGATCCTGAATCTATGAGCAGGGAAGAACTTGAGAAACTAATTAATGACGTTTCCAAACAGATGCGAAAAGCAGCGGCAGAGCTTAATTTTGAGGCGGCTGCACAACTGCGTGATAAGATGATTGAACTTAAGCAGAAATATCAAGAGCTTGATGAGGACTAACGCGACAAAGAAAATAGTTAGAGGTAGAACATGAACGATAACAAACAGTATATCAAAATACGAGGTGCCAAGGAGCACAATCTGAAAAATATAGATATCAATATCCCACGTAATGAGTTGGTGGTGCTCACGGGTCTAAGTGGTTCGGGGAAATCTTCGCTGGCATTTGACACTATCTATGCAGAAGGTCAGAGAAGATATATGGAATCCTTATCTTCTTATGCGAGACAGTTCTTGGGACAGATGGAGAAACCGAATGTAGAGAGTATTGAGGGACTATCCCCTGCGATTTCGATTGACCAGAAGACAACGAACCGCAATCCGCGTTCTACCGTCGGAACAGTGACGGAGATATATGATTATTTTCGTCTTCTCTACGCTCGAATTGGAATTCCACATTGTCCGAAGTGTGGAAAAGAGATTAAAAAGCAGACTGTAGACCAGATGGTGGATCAGATTATGGAACTTCCGGAAGGAACTAAGATTCAGCTTTTAGCTCCGGTTGTGCGCGGGAAAAAGGGTCGCCATGAGAAACTCTTTGAGCGTGCAAAGAAGAGTGGATATGTGCGTGTCCGTGTGGATGGCAACCTCTATGAATTGTCTGAGGAGATTGTATTAGATAAGAATATCAAGCATAATATTGAGATTATCGTGGACCGTCTTGTGGTGCGTCCTGGAATCGAAAAGCGTATGACAGATTCGATTGAAAATGTGTTGGAACTGGCAGAGGGGCTTTTGACAGTTGATGTGATTGGGGGGGAACCGCTTCAATTCAGCCAGAGCTTTTCTTGCCCGGACTGTAATATCAGCATTGAAGAGATTGAACCGAGAACCTTCTCGTTCAACAATCCGTTTGGTGCATGCCCAACTTGTTATGGTTTGGGGTACAAGATGGAATTTGACGTGGACCTTATGATTCCGGACCAGAGTTTAAGCATTGCCGAAGGTGCAATCACGGTTATGGGATGGCAGTCTTGTACGGATGAATCAAGTTTCACGAGAGCAATTTTAAATGCGCTTAGTAAAGAATATAATTTCTCTCTCGAGACTCCGTTTCAGGATTACCCGGAAGAGATAAAAAACATGTTGATTCATGGAACGGATGGTAAGAGCGTCAAGGTACACTATGTCGGCCAAAGGGGTGAGGGGTATTACGACATCGCTTTCGAGGGCTTGATTCGAAATGTGGAGAGAAGATATCGAGAAACCGGCTCGGAGACCATGAAGGCAGAGTATGAGAGTTTTATGCATATCACACCATGTCATGAGTGTGGCGGTCAGCGATTGAAGCAGAGTGCTCTTGCTGTTACTGTCGGTGGAAAGAACATTGCAGAGATTACTTCACTTTCTATTGAGAAATTGGAGCAGTTTTTAGAACAATTAGAATTGTCAAAGACTCAGGAATTGATTGGGGAGCAAATCTTAAAAGAGATTAAGGCGCGTATCCGTTTCCTTATGAATGTGGGTCTGGATTATCTGACTTTATCGCGTGCGACGGGAAGTCTGTCAGGCGGAGAGGCGCAGCGTATCCGTCTCGCAACGCAGATTGGCTCCGGCTTGGTAGGTGTGGCTTACATCTTAGATGAGCCGAGTATCGGACTTCATCAGCGAGATAATGATAAACTGCTTGGAACATTAAAACACCTTCGCGACCTTGGAAACACATTGGTTGTAGTAGAACATGATGCAGATACAATGCTGGAAGCAGATCATATCGTAGATATTGGACCGGGAGCCGGTGAGCATGGCGGACAAGTTGTCGCACAGGGAACTGCAGAGGAGATTATGGCATGTGAGGAATCGATTACAGGACAATATCTGAGTCATAAGATACAGATTCCGGTTCCGGAAAGTCGCAAAGAGCCAAAGGGCTGGCTCAAGGTAATCGGAGCTGCGGAAAATAATCTGAAGAATATTGATGTGGAGATTCCGCTTGGCGTTATGACTTGTGTGACAGGTGTATCCGGTTCCGGGAAAAGTTCGCTTGTAAACGAAATCATTTACAAGAGCCTTGCGAAGAAGTTAAACCGTGCAAGAACGATTCCGGGAAAACATAAGGGAATGGAAGGCGTGGAGCAACTCGACAAAGTGATTGACATTGACCAGTCGCCAATCGGAAGGACGCCGCGTTCCAATCCGGCTACGTATACAGGTGTGTTTGATATGATTCGGGATCTGTTTGCTGCAACTTCAGATGCGAAAGCAAGAGGTTACAAGAAAGGCAGATTCAGTTTTAATGTCAAAGGCGGACGCTGTGAAGCGTGTTCCGGTGACGGTATCTTGAAGATTGAGATGCATTTCCTCCCGGATGTCTATGTACCATGTGAGGTGTGTGGCGGTAAGCGTTACAACCGCGAGACTTTGGAAGTGAAATATAAAGGAAAGAGCATTTACGATGTGCTTGATATGACAGTGGAAGAAGCACTTACATTCTTCGAAAATGTGCCTAGCATTCGAAGGAAGATTCAGACACTGTACGATGTGGGGCTTTCTTACATTAAGCTGGGACAGCCTTCGACAACGTTGTCAGGTGGTGAGGCGCAACGTATTAAACTTGCGACTGAACTCAGCAAAAGAAGCACCGGAAAGACAATTTACATTCTGGATGAACCAACGACAGGACTTCATTTTGCAGATGTGCATAAATTGACGGAGATTTTGGAAAGATTAACAGCAGACGGCAACACGGTCATTGTCATTGAGCATAATCTGGATGTCATTAAAACCGCGGACTATATTATCGATATTGGTCCGGAGGGCGGAGATAAGGGTGGCACTGTTATCGCACAGGGAACGCCTGAAGAAGTTGCAAAGAATCCGAAGTCTTACACCGGATATTATATAAAAAGGGAACTGGAATCCTAAGAATCTTAAGAATGTGAGAAAATAGTAAAAAAGACTTTCCATTTATTAGAAATTCTATTATAATATTAGAGATGTTGAGAGTGAGACAAAAGATAATAGAATAGATAAGAGCAGTGAAAGGAGAAATCAGATGTCAGTAACAGATATCGGAATCGATTTGGGGACAGCCAGTGTGCTGGTCTATGTAAAAGGAAAGGGTGTTGTTCTAAAAGAACCATCGGTTGTAGCATTTGACAGAGATACCAATGAAATCAAAGCAATTGGTGAGGATGCCAGATTGATGCTCGGAAGAACGCCGGGTAACATCATTGCGATAAGACCTTTGAGACAAGGTGTTATCTCAGATTACACAGTAACAGAAAAGATGATTAAATACTTCGTACAGAAGGCAGTAGGAATTCGACTTTTTAAGAAACCTCGCATCAGTATCTGTGTGCCGAGCGGTGTGACAGAAGTGGAAAAGAAAGCAGTTACAGAGGCAGGTTATGCGGCAGGTGCCAGAGAAGTGCACTTGATTGAAGAGCCTGTAGCAGCTGCTATCGGAGCAGGAATCGACATTGCAAAACCATGTGGAAATATGATCGTAGATATCGGAGGAGGTACTTCGGATATCGCAGTTATCTCATTGGGAGGAACTGTTGTGAATACTTCTATCAAGGTTGCAGGTGACGACTTTGACGAAGCGATTGTTCGCTATATGCGCAAGAAACACAATCTGTTAATCGGTGAGCGTACAGCAGAAGATATCAAGATTAAGATTGGTACAACCTATCCGCTTGTTGAGGATATGGTGATGGAAGTTCGTGGACGTAATCTTGTAACAGGTCTTCCAAAGACGGTAACAGTTACTTCTTCAGAGACAGAAGAAGCACTCAAGGAGACAACAGCACAGATTGTGGAAGCTGTTATTGCAGTGCTTGAGAGAACTCCACCGGAGCTTTCGGCAGATATTCTTGACCGTGGTATTGTGCTTACAGGTGGCGGTGCTTTGCTTCGCGGTTTGGAAGAACTGATTGAGGAAAAAACAGGAATTAACACTATGACAGCGGAAGACCCGATGAAAGTAGTTGCTATTGGAACCGGTCAGTTTGTGGAATTTATGAGTGGAAAATAAAAAGTTGTTTAGGGGGCTGTCTTAGGATGGCCCCTTTTTATGCGATAGGAAATAAAATCTTATTACGAAAGGAGGAGATGTTTTGGAGGTTGTAAAAGGGTATGTAGAGCATATTGTTTACCGCAATGAAGACAATGGGTACACGGTGTTCCATTTAACAAGCGATGACGGCGAACTTACTTGTGTCGGAACATTTCCTTACATAGGCGAGGGCGAGATGCTGGAGGTGTCGGGAGAGTATACCACGCATCCTGTATATGGTGTGCAACTGCAGGTGGCATCTTATGAAGAATTAGAGCCGGAGGACCTTGTATCGATTGAAAGATATCTGGGTTCAGGTGCAATAAAGGGTTTGGGGACCGTATTGGCAGGCAGAATTGTTCGTAAGTTTAAGGGAGATACGTTTCGAATTATCGAGGAAGAACCGGAACGCCTAGCAGAAGTGCAAGGTATCAGTGAGCGAAAGGCACGTGAGATTTGTCAGCAGGTAGAAGAGAAAAAGGATATGCGAAAAGCGATGATATATTTACAAAAATATGGAATCACGCTCAACCTGTCTGCAAAAATATATGAGCATTACGGCCAAAGTGTTTATCGTGTGATGGAAGAAAATCCGTATCAGATAGCGGACCATGTTCCGGGAGTAGGCTTTAAGACTGCTGATGAGATTGCAAGGAGAATCGGTATCCATACGAATTCGGACTATCGTATTCGAAGTGGTATTGTCTATGTGTTATTGCAGGCAGTTACAGACGGTCATATCTATCTGCCGGAGGAAGAGGTATTATATCGTTCGAGAATTCTGTTGGAAATTGACCTTCTCGATATATCTAATCATCTGTTAGATTTGGCAATGGAAAAGAAGATTGTCATCAAACAGACAGATACAGAAAAACGAATTTATCCGGCCCAGTACTATTACATGGAACTTAGTACTGCTAAGATGTTGCATGATTTAAACATGCATTATGAGATTGCGGATGTAGCCATTGAACATAGACTTCGTGCAATTGAAAAAAATGCGGAACTGGAATTGGATGACAGGCAAAGACAGGCGGTGATTGCGGCAGTTCGCAATGGTGTACTTATTCTGACCGGTGGTCCGGGAACCGGAAAGACGACTACCATTAATGCGATGATACATTTTTTTGAGAGTGAAGGAATGGACATTTTTCTGGCAGCACCGACAGGACGCGCAGCGAAACGCATGACAGAGGCTACCGGTTATGAGGCACGAACCATTCATCGTATGCTGGAACTTGGATATGTGCCGGAGGGCGATGACAGTCGCATGCATTATGGAAGAAATGAAGAGAATCCGTTGGAGGCTGATGTCATTATCATTGACGAAATGTCCATGGTTGATTTGCCATTGATGAATGTCCTGCTTCGTGCGATACCAATGGGGACAAGAGTGATTCTTGTGGGAGATAAGGACCAACTGCCGTCCGTTGGACCGGGAAGTGTACTGAAGGATTTGATTGAGTCAGAGCGTTTTCCGGTGGTTACGCTGAGTAAGATATTCAGACAGGCACAGCAGAGTGATATCATAGTGAATGCACATAAAATTAATCGAGGGGAAACAGTGGTTCTGGACAATAAGAGTCAGGATTTCTTTTTCCTAAAGAGACAGGATGCCAATGTGATTATCAGCGTCATTCTCACATTAATCCAAAAGAAACTGCCAAAGTATGTGGACGCCGATATGTTTGATATTCAGGTTCTTACCCCAATGCGAAAGGGGCTTTTGGGCGTGGAGAGACTGAATACCATTTTGCAACAATATCTGAATCCGCCGGACAATAAAAAGGCTGAAAAGGAATATGGGGATAAGTTGTTCCGCGTGGGCGACAAGGTGATGCAGGTTAAGAATAACTATCAGCTTGAATGGGAGATTGCAACAAAGTATGGATTGGTAGTTGATAAAGGTGTGGGAGTGTTTAACGGTGATATAGGAAGAATCACCGAGATAAACACATACACTGAGACAGTAGAAGTGGAATTTGAAGAGAAGAAAAAGGTCCGGTATCCGTTTCAAGTATTGGAGGAATTGGAGTTGGCTTACGCGGTGACGATACACAAGTCTCAGGGGAGCGAGTATCCGGCAGTAATCATTCCGTTACTTCAGGGACCGAGACAACTTTATCATCGGAACCTCATCTATACAGCGGTGACCAGAGCAAGGAAATGCGTCACACTCGTGGGGAGTGATACTGTCTTTCAAGAGATGATATGCAATACAAATGAACAGAACAGATATACCTCCCTTGCGGAGCGTATTGGGGAACTGTAAGAGAGTCTTATGATAGAAGAATGAGTTTTTTGAAGAAATGTTTGGGGATATTGTATCCCCAAACATGTTATTTTTGTGGAAAAATTTCCAAAGAGTGTATGTGTCCGGAATGTGTAAAACAGGTAGAATATATAGAAGAACCGCGGTGTAAAAAGTGTGGAAAACCTATCCGATATGAAGAACAGGAGTATTGCCATGACTGTACGGAACATATATTTTACTATGAACAGGGAAAAAGTATCTGGCTTCATAAGGGTCCGGTCCGGTGGTCTGTTTATCAGTTTAAATACCATAATCGAAGAATCTTTGCAGAGTTTTATGCAAAGGAATGGCAGCGCATTTATGGTGACAAGTTGAAGGAATGGGACATTGACGTTATAATTCCTATCCCGTTACACAGAAAACGCAGAAGAAAAAGGGGATATAATCAGGCAGAAATACTTGCCAAGGAACTGGGAGAGAGATGCAATATTCCCGTGGATACAAAGTCGGTTGTTCGAACAGTCAATACAAGACCGCAAAAAGAGCTGAATGACAAGGAACGAAAGAGGAACCTGAGCAAGGCATTTCGCGTCACAAAACATTGGGAAAAGGCTCGAAATGTACTTTTAATAGATGATATTTATACGACCGGCAATACGATTGATTCTGTCGCTCAGATTTTAAAGCAAAAAGGTGCAGAGAAAGTCTATTTTTTGACTATAAGTATTGGACAAGGTTTCTGATGATGTGTTATACTTATAAATAATGTTATATTAGGAGTAGTGTGTGACGAGGTGACATTTATGTTAAATGAAGAACGTGTAAAACACATGACAAAGCTTGCTTTTTACGAATCAAAAGGTGGAAGCGAAGATTTAAAAGTAAGTTTTCGCTATAAGAAAGATTATATCGGAGTTAATGTTTTTTGGTCAGCACTGTGGATGACGATTGCGTATATCGCATTGGTGGTACTGGTTATTGTAACGTTT
Organism: Faecalimonas sp.; assembly: GCA_045630205.1. Taxonomy (GTDB): domain Bacteria; phylum Bacillota; class Clostridia; order Lachnospirales; family Lachnospiraceae; genus Faecalimonas. The sequence continues at coordinate 20,796 of JAZQSP010000082.1, forward strand.
ATGAATGGACTTTTGGGCGAACTGTCATCACAACAGTTGATGGCAATGATTCTGTCTTTTTTGGGAATTTACTTTATTTTGCTGATAGCGTACATCAGGTATGCGAGACATATTTATACAAGAGTACATGCTCGTGCATATCATCGCATGAAAAAGTTTAAAGAAGATTTGGAACAGTTAGAAAACATGTATGAGAAGGAGGATGGCAATGAATAAGTTATTTGAAGTCAAAGGATATCTGACAAAGTATTATGGCAAATATTCAAATATTGTGGATAAAGCAATTAAATTCATAATCGCATTGTTGTCTTTAACATTTATAAATCAGAACATAGGGTTTTCAGAGATTATATCGAAACCATTTATGGCAATTATATTGTCTGCAATCTGTATGTTCCTTCCGATACCAATGACAGTTGTACTTATCACAATAGCAGCGATACTTCAATTGCTGACACTTTCAATCGGAGCTGCATTGGTGGCGGGGATATTCTTTATCATTATGTATGGATTTTATGTAAGATACGCACCCGGCAAGGCAATTGTAATTTTGCTGGTTCCGATTGCATTTATGCTTCGCATTCCGGTAACCATTCCTATTATCTTAGGTCTTATCGGAAGTCCAATCTGTATCCTTCCGGTGTCTATGGGAACGATAATATATTATTTGATTGATTATATGAAATCAAATAGCACGCTACTTGAGACACCTGTTGAAAGTGGTATAATGGAGCAGGTTGCGACCTATGCACAGCAGATTTTGGTGAATCGTGAAATGTGGTGTAGTATCATTGCATTTGCTATTTGTCTGCTATTGGTTTATAACGTTCGCAGAATGTCAGTAGACTATTCTTGGGAAATCGCAATTATTGCAGGTATACTCGGTAACATTAATGCTATGGCTTACGGGTATATTATCATGGATATTCAACTTTCTTACATATCCTTGATTGTGGGCAGTATCGTAGCAGTGCTGGTTGCATTTATTGTGAAATTCTTCGTTTTTGCCGTGGATTATACACGGACAGAGCGATTACAGTTTGAAGATGACGAATATTATTATTATGTAAAAGCAGTTCCGAAGTCATCAGTGGCAATTCCGGAAAAGACTGTTAAGCGCATCAATGAGCACCAGAAAATGGAGGAGACAGAATGAGACAGGCAATTCAAAACTTTTTGAATTCTTATTTGGGCGACTGGTATATGCCGGACGTGAAAGTGACAGATATTATAGAGATTATCATTATTGCGTTTTTGGCATATCAGGTAATTGTTTGGATTAAGAATACGAAGGCGTGGATGCTAATGCGTGGGATTGTCGTGTTGGCTGTCTTTATTCTGCTTGCAGCAGCATTGAAAATGAACACCATTTTGTGGTTGGCGAAGAATTCTATCAGTGTGCTGGCTACTGCAGCTGTCATTGTTTTCCAACCGGAGCTTCGAAGAGCATTGGAGAAGTTAGGACAGAAGAATTTCCTTGCAAATATTATGTCTTTCGATAAGAACAAATATCTTGAGAGATTTAATGAAAAAACAATAGATGCGATTGTAAATGCATGCTATGAGATGGGGCAAGCAAAGACCGGAGCGCTAATTGTTATTGAGCGAGATATTCTGTTAACCGAATATCAGCAGACGGGAATTGCATTGGATTCTCTTATTTCAGAGCAGATATTAGTGAATATATTCGAACATAACACACCATTGCATGATGGGGCTGTTATTTTGCGCGGGGACCGTGTTGTTGCGGCAACTTGCTATCTTCCATTATCTGAGAATATGGGACTCAGCAAACAGTTAGGGACCAGACATCGTGCGGCAATCGGAATGAGCGAAGTGAGTGATGCGTTTGTAATCTGTGTTTCAGAAGAAACCGGAAATGTTTCTTATGCAGTAGGCGGTCAGATTACGCGAATGGTTCCGAGAGAACAACTGCGTGAACAATTGGTGCAGTTGCAGGACAGAACAGAAAAAGACAACAAAATGTTTACATTGAAGAAAGGAAGACGTGGCAATGAAAGACAAGCTGAAAAATAACCTTGGTCTGAAAATTATAGCATTTGTTTTTGCGGTTTTCCTTTGGTGGACAGTTGTAAATATAGATGATCCAATTAATACCAAGCAATTCTACGTAGATGTTGCGGTGACGAATCCGGAAGTGATAACCAATGCCGGGAAGAGTTATCAGATTTTGGAAGAGACCAAAACTATTACGGTAACCATAAAAGCAAGACGAAAGATTTTGGACGAAATCAAGTCAAGCTATATTGTTGCAACAGCAGATTTGCGGGAAATGCAGGATTCGTCTGTCCCAATTCGATTAAAGGTGATTGGTTTTGAAGGTAGTTGCGAATCTGTTACTGCATATCCGCAAAACATACAGGTGAGTGTGGAAAACACACTGAAGAAAACATTTCCAATTACAACCGTGGCAACCGGAAGTCCTCGAGACGGCTATGTGGTTGGAGGCATGGTGTCTTCTCCGCAAACAGTTGATATCAGTGGACCGGAGTCTGCTGTGTCGAAAATCAGCAAGGTTGTTGCAAGAGTGGATGTTTCTGAGATATCAACCGATACAACTATTGAAACAGACCTGATATATTATGATGCGGCTGATAATCGGATTGACAAGACTTTGCTCTCAAGTAACTGTGACAAAAACGGTGTGAGTGTGAGTGTGGATATCTGGCATACCAAAAAAGTACAGATGACGTTTGACACCTCCAACATCAAACCGGCATCAGGCTATGTGTTTACCGGTATTGAGGTAGAACCTCAGACAATACGTGTAGCAGGAACCGTAGAGAAATTGAATGCCTTGACCCAATTGGAGATTCAAGCTGATGAATTGAAAAAACGTGATGTATCAGCCAATGAAGAAGTAATCATAGATATTACAAAACATCTGCCGGAAGGAATCATTATGGCAGACAGTAATGAAAGCAGTGTGGTAGTTAGAATACTTGTGGAAAAAGCCGGAACGAAAACAATCATGCTTCCGGTAGGCTCTATCCAGATAGAGAATGCGTCCTCTAAGTTCAACTTAGAAAAAGGGCCGGAGCAGGAAGTGGAACTACAGTTTTCCGGTTCCAAAGAGGCATTGGAAAGCCTCACCAGTGAGAAAATCACGGCATCAGTTGATTTGACTGAATACAAGCAGGCCGGTACTTATACAGTAACTGTACAGGTTAAGGAACTGCCGGAAGAATGTTCGTATATTGGAAATGCTACCATACAGATTATTTTGACAAAAAAATAGAGTGACTTTTAGGAGGTTGTTTGGATGGTAACACAGAAAACAACGATAAAGAATCCAACCGGATTGCATCTAAGACCTGCGGGGCTGTTTTGTAAAACAGCTGTGCAGTATAAAAGTAAGATTACATTTCAATATAAAGATATAACGGCAAATGCCAAGAGCGTTCTGAGCGTTCTTGGTGCCTGTATCAAACGTGGAGATGAGATTGAACTTATCTGCGAGGGAGTAGATGAAGAAGAAGCATTGCAAGCGATGGTAAAAATAATAGAAGACGGATTAGGAGAGTGACAGAAACTATGCTGAATTATCAAAGATATAGAAGAGTTCCGGTGATGGATTACCCGGAGAGAGAATGGCCGAACAAACAGATTCAGAAGGCGCCAATCTGGTGCAGTGTAGATTTGCGTGATGGCAATCAGGCATTGATTGACCCAATGACAGTAGAAGAGAAAGTGGAGATGTTTAAGCTCCTTGTGAAATTGGGATTCAAAGAGATCGAGATTGGCTTTCCGTCTGCTTCACAGATAGAATTCGATTTTATGCGTGAACTAGTTGAACGCAATCTCATTCCGGATGATGTGACGGTTCAGGTGTTGGTACAATGTAGAGAGCATCTGATTAAGCGTACATTTGAAGCACTGGAAGGTGTGAAAAGAGCAGTTGTACATATTTATAATTCCACTTCTACATTACAAAGAGATGTAGTGTTCAACAAAAGCAAAGAAGAGATTAAGCAGATTGCGATTGAGGGAACAGAGCTTGTGAAGTCTTTTGTAAAGGATTTTCCGGGAGAGATTATCTTGGAGTATTCGCCGGAAAGTTTCACGGGAACAGAATTGGATTACGCACTGGAGGTGTGTACAGCAGTACAGGAAACCTGGGGTGCAACAAAAGAAAATCCAATTATCATTAATCTTCCTGCGACCGTAGAGATGACAACTCCAAACGTTTATGCAGACCAGATTGAGTGGATGCATAAGCATTTCAAAAAT
>JAZQSP010000083.1:0-22377 GCA_045630205.1 Faecalimonas sp.
TGTTTTGATTGTTTCATCAGACGGTACGTGATACATAGTATCCATCATTACATTTTCCATAATTGCGCGTAATCCTCTAGCCCCAGTCTTACGTGCTAAAGTTGTATCTGCAATTTGCTCCAATGCTTCTGTTTCAAACTCGAGTTGCACGCCATCAAGCTCAAGCAATTTTTGATATTGTTTTACAATTGCGCTCTTTGGCTCTGTTAAAATTCGAATCAATGCATCGCGATCCAACATTTCTAATGTAACATTAATTGGAACACGTCCCACCAACTCTGGAATAATACCAAATTTAATCAAATCTTGTGGTAAAATTTCTTTCAATAATTGGTCAATATTTCGTTCCTGTTTTCCTGTGACTTCCGAATTGAATCCCATAGATTTTCGATCCAAACGAGTTTCAATAATCTTGTCAATTCCTTCAAAAGCACCACCACAGATAAACAAAATGTTTGTCGTGTCAATTTGAATCAATTCTTGGTGTGGATGTTTTCTTCCGCCTTGTGGTGGAACTGATGCCACTGTACCTTCTATAATTTTCAGAAGTGCCTGTTGCACACCCTCACCGGATACATCTCTTGTAATTGATGGATTTTCTGATTTTCTCGTAATTTTATCAATTTCATCAATATAGATGATTCCATGTTCCGCACGTGCTACGTCGCCGTCAGCCGCTTGGATTACTTTCAATAAAATATTTTCAACATCTTCACCAACATAACCTGCTTCAGTTAAAGCTGTAGCATCTGCAATCGCAAATGGTACATTCAAAATCTTTGCAAGTGTTTGCGCGAGCAATGTTTTCCCGCATCCTGTTGGACCCAACATTAAAATATTACTCTTTTGTAATTCTACTCCTAGATCTTTTCCAGCAAGGATTCTTTTGTAGTGATTGTACACCGCTACTGAAAGAACTTTCTTAGCCTCGTCTTGGCCAATTACATAATCATCTAAGAATGCTTTGATTTCTTCTGGTTTCAAAAGATTGATTTCTTCTGTGACCGATTCACACTCTTCATACTCAAGTTCTTCCTCAACGATTTCTGAGCAAACTTCAATACATTCATCGCAAATATATGCTCCATTTGGTCCTGCAATCAACTTGCGAACCTGTGCTTGGCTTTTACCACAAAAGGAACATCTTACGATTTCTTCACCTTTTTTTCCTGCCATATTCTCTCCTCATTTTACGTGTAAAAGGGGTGCTCTAAAAATCAGAACATCCCCTCACATTACTAATGACTTGTAATCACTTCATCTACTAAGCCGTATTCTTTTGCTTCTTCTGCCGACATGAAATTGTCTCTTTCCGTGTCAATTTCAATCTTTTCCAGACTTTGTCCTGTATTAGCTGCCAAAATCTGATTTAATTTTTGTCTTGTTTTCAAAATGTGTTCTGCAACAATTTTAATTTCTGTTGCTTGCCCACGTGCTCCACCTGATGGTTGGTGAATCATAATCTCTGAGTTTGGAAGCGCATAACGTTTGCCTTTTGCTCCTCCTGCCAACAAGAATGAACCCATACTTGCTGCCATTCCGATGCAGATTGTAGATACATCACATTTGATATACTGCATCGTATCATAGATTGCCAAGCCAGCAGTTACAGAACCACCTGGACTATTGATGTACAAGTGAATATCTTTTTCTGGGTCTTCCCCTTCCAAGAATAATAACTGTGCAATAATTACACTTGCTGATGCGTCAGTTACTTCTTCTCCTAAAAAAATGATTCTCTCTTTTAATAATCTTGAATAAATGTCGTATGAACGTTCTCCACGACTTGTTTGTTCAATGACATAAGGTATTACGCTCATGAACATGCCTCCCTTAAGTTCTACGCTTCTACAGCGCTATCCACTAAGATTGTAACTGCTTCTTGAACAGCCATATCTGCTTTCATTTGTTCTTTTTCAGCTTCGCCCATGTATTCTTTTAATTTTGCAACTTCCATTTGATACATTTCAGCCATTTTTGCGATTTCAGCTTCGAATTTTTCTTCTGAAATTTCAATGTTTTCAGCTTTTACGATTGCTTCAAGAGTCAATCTTGTTTCAATACGTTTCACAGCTTGTGGTTTTAATTCTTCCATCATTTTTTCTGGTGTTAAACCTGTGAATTGGAAGTATTGTTCGATTGATAAACCTTGTGATTGTAATCTTTGAGCAAATTCTTGAGCCATTTGTTGTGTTTGTGTCTCAATCATTGCTTCTGGGATTTCCATAGTAGCATTTGCAACTGCTTGTTCTACTGCTTGGTCTTCTTTCTTTCTGTTACCTTCTGCAAGTTTTTCTTCTTTGATTTTTGCTTTGATATCTGCTTTGTAAGCATCTAATGTATCAAATTCAGAAACTTCTGCTGCGAATTCATCGTCTAATTCCGGAAGCTCTTTCACTTTGATTTCGTGTACTGTACATTTGAATACAGCTTCTTTTCCTGCCAAATCTTCTGCATGGTATTCTGCCGGGAATGTTACGTTTACTTCCACTTCTTTTTCAGTCTCTGCACCGATTAACTGCTCTTCAAATCCTGGAATGAATGAGCCCGAACCAATTGTAAGTGGGTAGTTTTCTCCCTTTCCGCCTGCAAATGCAACACCGTTTACAAATCCTTCAAAATCTAATACAACTTCATCACCGTCTTGTACTGCACGGTCTTCTACTGTGATTGTTCTTGCATTTTTCTTTTGTTCTTCTTCTAATTTTGCATCTACTTCTTTTGCAGTTACTCTGTTAGAAACTTTATCTACTTTTAATCCCTTGTATTCGCCAAGAGTTACTTCCGGTTTTGTAGCAACTTCTGCTGTGAAAATGAATGGTTTGCCTTTTTCAATCTGAACTACTTCAATCTTTGGCTGAGAAACGATTTCTAATCCACTCTCATCATATGCTTTGCTGTATGCTTCCGGAATCAAAGCATTTGCTGCCTCATCATAGAAGATTGCTGCGCCATACATCTTTTCAATCATCTGGCGTGGCACTTTTCCTTTACGGAAACCAGGTACACTAATTTGACCTTTCTGTTTGTTGTATGCACCTTGAAGTGCTTTTTCTAATTCTTCGGCAGAAACTTCAATTGTAAGCTTTGCCATGTTTTTTTCCATTTTTTCTACTTGTAAACTCATCTCTGTCTTCCTCCTTCATCTATTCGAAAAGTCCATTGACTTATCTCCTTCGACATTTACCGAACAATTATATCACAACTCAAACGAAATATCTAGCCTTGATTTTCATCTAAATTCAATATTTTTGTGATAAATTCGCTGATTTGTGCCTCTTCTAAGTCATACATGCCTTCTGCATCCTTCACAATCGTGAAAGTGTATGTCTCTTCTTTTCCATACTCCACACCCTTATAACATTCCTCAAGCAGCACATAAGCATTTGTTAAGAAATCCTTTTGCATTTGGCTGTTGATTTCCTCGAGTGTTCCTCTGTACTCACCATTCTCTACTTTCTCTGTGAGTCTTCCATTCTCCTCACCGATTTTAGTGATGAAATTAGTAAAAACATTGGCCGGATTATAAGACACTGTCACTTCATATCCACCGTCATTGGAATCTTTTGCTTCCTTCACTTCGTACTTCATCGCACCAAAAACTTTTTTGCAAAGTTCAATATACTTCCCTTGTAATTCCTCGTCAATCTCTGCTCCGCCTGTAATACTGTTTTTAACAAATGAAGTGATCCCTGCTTCATACTGTTCATACAACTTGTCTTCTGTTGTCCCTTCCATTAACTGCGAAGCCACTCTTACTTCCCCTTTGAGCGACTGATCTAATACAGCCTTCACATAGCCTTGCGGATTAAAACCACGGAACACTCCCAAAACTGCCAATAATCCTATTACTATAATTACGACTCCCGCTGCTCCTATTCCAATCAGCATATTTCTTTTCTTTGTATCCATCTTTCTTCCCTTTCCATCTACTGATAGTAGATAATTGATTTTCCAATCTCTTCTGCTTTTTCTATTCCAATCAGTTGCTCAATGAGTGCTAAGGAAAATGGAATTGCCGTTCCCATACCACGACTGGTAATCACAAAATCCGATACGACAACTGCATCCTTCACAACCTCCGCACCTTCCAGCGCATCCTCAAACCCCGGATAGGAAGTTGCCTTTCTGCCATTCAAGAAGCCGTATTTCCCAAGTACACTCGGTGCCGCACAGATTGCAGCAATATATTTCTCTTTCTGGTAGAACTTTCGCAATAACGCTTCTAATCCTTTGTGCTTGCCCAGATTCAGAGTACCCGGCATTCCTCCCGGAAGCACCAGCATATCCTGTTCTTCATAACTCATATCTTCAAATAATTTATCCGCCTGTACGTCAATCCCGTGTGCACCATGAATGGTGTTGTCACCGGTAATCGATACTGTGGTCACTTCAATCTCTGCCCGCCTGAGCACATCCACAACGGTTAATCCTTCGATTTCCTCAAAGCCGTCTGCAAGAAATACACAAACCTGTTTCATAGATGTTTCCTCCTACCTCATCCAGTTTATCCCTGCATAGTTATTCTGATTGTAACAGAGTTGCAAAAAAAAAGCAAATATATTACTATAAGTATGTTGGGAGGTTAAAAACATGGAAATCGAACGCAAATTTTTATTAAAAGAATTACCTGATAATCTTGACACCTATCCGGTTCGCCACTTAGAGCAGGGCTATCTTTGCACTGCCCCTGTGGTTCGCATTCGCCGAGATAATGATAAATATGAACTTACCTATAAGGGAAAGGGCTGCATGATTCGCGAAGAACACAACCTGCCTCTCACAAAAGAAGCTTACGAGCATCTTCGAGAGAAGATTGACGGCAGATTAATCGTGAAGAAACGTTATATGATTCCTATGGAGAAATATACGATTGAATTAGATGTTTTTGAAGGCGACTTGGCACCTCTGACACTTGCCGAAGTGGAGTTTTCTTCTGAAGAAGAGGCAAAAGCATTCATTGCGCCGGAATGGTTTGCAGAGGATGTGACTTTCTCGAAATTATATCACAACAGTTTTTTAAGTCAGTTTAATCTGTAACAAACAACAGGTGCGATTCTTACGAACCGCACCTGTAATTTATTCTTCTGCCTGTTTTTTCAATTGTTTCTTTTCTAATTTTTCAAGTTTTTTCTGATGCCTTTTCTTTCTTGCAGAATGTCTCTGTTTTCTCGTTAATGCCATTATGATAATGGAAAGAATCAAAAGAACACACAGTCCGGCTAAGCCGATAATGATATAAAAAGAATATCCTTCCAGTGTGAACTTTTCAAAGGTGAAATTTCCAAATGAGAATGTGCTCTTCTCCTCCTCTTCTTCTACAGGCACATACTCCCTGTATAACTGAAGACTATTTTCTGTTTTCTCATATTGGTAGAAAACCTTTTCACCAAATTCATTCATCACCAGAATGTGGGCATAATCTGCAAAATCAGGATTCTCGTACTTCCAACCATGCATCGTGATTCCATCGATGGTAACTTCCGAATAAATCATGTTCTCGCGAACCTGTTCCTCTTCCGTTAAGTCGAATAGAATAACATTTCTGCCCAAGATAGACACCGGTCTGAACATAGATGTAATTCCTTTTTCTTCATCATACATGTAGAAATTCTTTTCACCCGCTTCAGTTACCATATAGACGAGTGTCATATTGAACTGATTGCTGTGATACGCCGGAACTTCCTGTCCATCTAGTGTTAAAGTTGTTGCTTCAAAAGATGCCGGAACGCCAATATCTGTTTGGTTTCTTACAACACCTAATCTCTGTTCGCCATAAGTAGTATACGCGGTTGGTGTCTCATCTACATAGACATTTACCACATATTCTTTCTTGCTTCCATTTTCTGCAATACATGTGATAACGAACCGATTGTTACCCGGAACTACTGCCTGTTCGCCTGTACCTGACACACTGGCTTTTGCATCATTTGCTGTTGCACCTAATGTAATCTTATCTACATTACCAGCTACATTGACATTGTATTCTGCAGTAGCTGAATTGAATGCCGGTGTTAATGTTCCTTCTGAAACTGTAATTGCTGATAAATTGTTATCTTTTGAACGAGTATCCACCACTACCGTTTTCTTTTTTACAGAAACGCTTGCACTGGCACTTCCTTCTGTCTCCGTATCATAATTAGCACCTGTACCACTTACAGATACCACACATTTTTCACCTGTAAGTTTAATCTTGGCACTTGTCGTTTCCCCTTTGTCAAGAGATGTTTTTCCAAGCCCTGATACAACTGTTCCGCCCGACACACTCATAGAAATGTTGGAAACGAAATAATTGCTTGCCGCTTTTACCGTTACGGTAAATGTGCCTCCTGCAGTTACTTGTGATGCACTTGCAGAAATACTAAGACCGCCCGCTGCGTTCGTATCCAGTTTTACACTACCCAGTGTTAACACAAATAATATCAAGAAACACAATACCCTTTTTATTGTTTTATTCATACTTTTCACCCTCATTATTGTTCTATTGAACTTTTATTATCCAAATGGTTTCTCAATTTCACATAATCCAATGCAGATGCCTTTCCGTCACCGCTTGTGTCTGCGCCCTTGAGATATGCTCCGGAAAGTGAGCTTGCTCCGTCCAGATAATTTCTCACTTTCACATAGTCAACGGCAGACAATTTACCATCTCCATTGACATCTCCCCTAATGACAATGGTATAGTTAACTGTACTTCCATTCGTCGTGATTGTCAGTTGCATGCCGGTAGCAAGTGTTCCGTTTGTCACCTGTGTTCCGTCTGCCTTTTTTGCTACTACTTGAATATTTGAATCCAGTGCTTTTACTTTGGCAATCTCTCGTTCCACATTACCACCGACAGAAAATCCTGTCAGGTAATTGCTTGAATTGGATACATTTAATTTTGCCAACACTTCTGCATGTGTTTTCTTTGGTATTTCAATTTCAGGTATCTCAATATCCGGTATCTCAATATTTCCACTGCCTTCGAATACAACTCGAACGTCACTTGCTTTTACATATACATAGTCACGACTTGCATCGTAAAGTGCATTCACATCTCTGGCACTTCTGTCAGTCTTTAGAGACATGTCTGAAACGACCTTGTAGAACCATACTCCATTAGACTGTACGGAGTCAAGAATGACTACCGGAAAATCGTACATGTAAGCAGCCGTCCCGCTTCCCGAACCTGCTTCCGATGTATATATCTTTGCGCTTTTGGTATCTGCTTCCTTGTAGAACTGTACATTACCACTTGTAGTAATACCTATTGTATATCTTCCATAATCAACTTTTTCTGTATCGAAATAATAACCTCTTGCAGCTGCTTTTTCTCCCCAATATGGGTCTGATGCGTATTTAACATTAATACCGCTATGCTTGTCACCAAGATGTGGACCCCTATATCTAAAATCACCACCATTGAGATAGTCTTTGTGCATCCACTCATAAGCGAACTCGCTAATACATGCTTCTACTGACTTAAATGTATTCGCGGACTCTCCCGGACTGGAATCTACCGCGTTTAATCCAAACAAATTGTTTTTATTTCTTGCAATAGAACTTGTTCCCCAGGCACTTTCATTGATTGCAATACCAAACATTAAAAGTGCGTTAATGGTATAGGTGTTCTGTGCAGACGCAAATGCGCTGCCCGTTGTCAACATCACCGAATCCGTTTTTTTATTCGCCTTTATATACTCATTGTATTGCTCCGGAGTAAAAGGAGCTTTCGTATGCATAGACAAATATTGATAATAATTATAATATGGCGTACTTGCGTTCACCGCCTGAGTATACACATTATTCTGATAGTCTGAAATCATTTTTGGAAAATCATCATAGAAATAATGTCCGTCATAACTATAATATTTTACACCTGTCATAAGATAAGCAGGCTTATATCCCACACGCGTACTTGTCATTTCCAGAGAACTTCCACTATAATATGTATAGTTATGAATGAGATATCCATTGTCTGAAATAGAATAATAGCTAATCTCACGTTCCCCACAAGACTCATAAGCAATAGGACCTGTAATATTTCCCGCAGGAACTCTCATCACAACACCTGACAACTTACAGATGACACTTCCGTCACTCTCTGTCCGAATGTATGCCGCATCTCCCGCTGATTTACAATGAATATAACCCTCTCTACCAGTATCGATTGCTGTATAATATACCAATCCACTTTCACTCTTGAATCTCACAACACTTGCAACATTCGTTCTGGCTTCCGCACCGCTTCTCAAACGCGAAAAGAGTCTCATGCCTCTATTTTGGAAATCCCTCTCCAAATCCCCTTGCGTAACCTCAACTGTTACCGGATTGCCTTCCTCGTCCAGTATGTAGAAACTATGCACCACCTGATCTTGCGCTTTGGAATCTATATAAAAAGAAAAACTCGCCAAAAGACACGTTACAATAAGCAACATGCTAAGACAAGTTCTTAAGCGTTTTCTCCCCAATAATTTCATCCTATCGCCCCTTAATTAAAATATTTCTCCCCAAAATTACAACATCATTAATTATTATACAAAAATATGACACATTTTGTCAATTGGATACCCCTCCCAATTTGACAACTTTTCCTATAAACTTTATAATATTTCTATCAATTATTAACGCAAGGAGACCTTTCAACATGAAAATTGTATTTTTGGACGCCAAAAGTGTCGGCGAAGATATAGATTTATCAAAATACAGTGAATTAGGAGAATTTGTGTGCTATGACTTCACCACTCCGGAACAGCTTCCGGAGCGTGTCTTGGATGCCGATGTGATTATCACAAATAAATGTACGATTAATGAAAGCAGTGTAGGAAACGCAAAACACCTCAAGTTAGTTTGTGTCACTGCTACGGGTACAAACAACCTGGACAAGCCATATCTGGAGCAAAGCGGAATTGCCTGGAGAAATGTTGCGGGATACTCGACAGAATCGGTAGCACAGCACACCTTCGCCATGCTGTTCTATCTGCTTGAAAAGTTGAGCTACTATGATGCTTATGTGAAGGACGGCAAGTATGCCAACGATACTTCTTTTACCCACTTTGCAGAACACTTTCATGAAATAAACGGAAAGACCTGGGGAATCATCGGACTTGGCAATATCGGAAGACGTGTCGCTGACATTGCTAAAATGTTCGGTGCAAATGTCATCTACTATTCTACCACCGGAAAGAATACGCAGGAAGGCTATAACAGAGTAGACTTTGACACCCTGCTTGCAACCTCGGATATTGTTTCCGTTCACGCACCGCTTACACCGGAGACCGAAAAACTGATGAATGCAGAAGCATTTAGCAAAATGAAATCCAGTGCCATCTTTATCAATGTCGGACGCGGAGCCATCGTTGATGAGCAGGATTTAGCAGACGCGATTGACAATCATGTGATTGCAGCGACAGGTCTGGATGTGCTCACAGAAGAGCCGATGAATCCAAACAGTCCGTTCCTCCATATCAAAGACAGTAAACGACTCCTCATTACACCTCATATTGCGTGGGCGAGCGTGGAAGCAAGAACAAATCTGATGGACATTGTATATAAACAAATTAAAGATTTCATCACGATGTAAGTTCGCGATGACAAAACACACGCCAACTGTTGGCGTAGAACCCACAATGTCGTTCAGTAAATAAGAAAGCTCAAATGTTATCTTTCCTAACATTTGAGCTTTTATATTTCACTATATATTCTACCAATATCTTCTGTACCACGGTGACTTGTAAACAGGAACAACCCTTACCACATCACCAGTCTGCGGTGCATGAATCATCATGCCATTTCCCACATAGATTCCTACATGTCCGGAATAACAAACAACATCACCCGGCTGTCTGTCTGCTTTCGAAACAGCTCGTCCACCACTTCCGATAGAACCGGAATAATGGGCAAGTTTTACACCGATTGCTTGATGCGCTCTCATTACCAAACCGGAACAATCAATTCCGCTCATGCTGGTACCGCCCCATTTATACGGAACTCCGAGATACTTATAAGCCGCAGCCACAATTGCTGCTCCGCCACCTGTTCCTACAGGAGGCACATAATTAGATCCACTGTTCTTATTGCTGCTTGTCTGTGCCGCCGCTCTTCGAATGCTATCATTGACATCTTTCACCTTGCCTTCGGCATCAGTGATTAACTTGTCTAAATCTTTTTTGTCCTTCTCATATTTGGCTTGCTTTTTCTTAAGCGCTGCCATGTCTTTTTCTAAAGATTCTTTCAGTGCAACAATCTTCTCTTTGTTCTTCACAAATTCATCTAACTGCTTTCTGTCGTACTCGTGAAGGGTCTGTACATTCTCCATCTCCTGCAGCATCTTTGCAATACTTCCTGATTCGAGTACCTTTGCCAGCATACCGCCTGTCCCGTTCTCATACATCACAACAATACGACGCTTCATGGTCTCGTACTGTTCCTTCTCAAGCGTTTCCGCCTCAGCCAAATCTTCCTCAGCCTTTATGATAGCCCCTCCGACTTTCACCAACTCTTTTTCAGCATTGTTGATATTTTTCACAAGACTTGTCATCTTACTTTCTAAGGACTTCAACTTGTCTTCCGCTTTCTTCTTTTCATCTCTGAGAGATGTCGCTGACACAGTTGACGCAAAGATCGAACTAATCAGCAATGATATCATTAAAATTTTTCCAAATTTCTTCATGTTTCACCTTTATAATATCTCGTATGTGTTTCATATTCCAAAAGAAATTATATATCATTACCCTATTCTTTGCAATATATTTTTAACACTTTTGTAACATCCATTTTTTGGAGTCTGAGCAACACAACCATTCCACACACACCACAAAAAAGAAACACTACAAACGCCACAATACCACTTTTTAGGATTTCTGCAAATACTCCCATCTGTGTCATAATAATGGCAACTATATTCATGGCTGCATGTGACAGAATCGGAGCAAGAATCGTATGATACTTCTCATAAAGATATGCTAACAGCACACCGCAGAGTCCCGCATAGACAAACTGCACCAGATTGCCGTGATACACCCCGAACACCACTGCCGAAATAATCATTGCCCATGGAAATGACATCCTCCTGCGAAGCACACGAAACAAGACACCACGAAACAGCAATTCCTCTACAATCGGAATCAAGAGTCCGCTTGACAAAAGTTGCTGCCAAAACGGAGGCGTATAGAGCATCACTGTAACTTCCTGATACCGTTCACTGTACTGTGGCAGATTGATGAGGAGAAGTAAGAGGTTAAGTCCAACCGACACGAAAATGCTGAGAAGAATCACAACCCCAGCGTGTCTTAACACATCTCTTTTCTGCATTGCTCCACTGCCTCCCTGATTGCATCCGCATTGCCGCTGACTGACCCCTGTACCATCTCCGGCTTACCGCCGCCTCTGCCATCAAATTTCTCATTCAGCATTTTTGCCAATGGACGTACATCCGTCGTTTTGCTGCCTAGAACATAGCGATACTGATTATCACCTGTCTCTGCAAACACAGCGCCGACTCCTGTTCCTTTTGCTAAAAGCAAATTTACCAGTTCTCTCGGTGCATCTCCAGATAACTCTGATTCAAAGATTACTACAAGAGGCTGCCCCTCGGCAATCGCCTCGACTTTATACTGCAAAAGAGTTTTTTGCATTTCTACCACTTTCCCCTTTTGCACGCCAAGTTCTTCTTTTAATTTGGCCACTTCATCTACAATCTCATCTTCTTTTGCCGAAAGCATGACAGAGATACATTTGGTACTCTCTGATTTCTTTTCGTAATCAGCTATTGCACGGAAGCCGCATAACATGGATACGCGCACGCCACCCTTGTAATTCTGAACACCGATAAGCTTAATCAAACCAATTTCACCAGTCTGACTGACATGAGGTGCACAGCAGGCACAAGTATCGTACCCCGGAACAACTACGATACGAACTTGTCCTTCAATCTCGATTTTACTGCGGTATTGTATCTTTGCAAGTTCCTCCTTTGACGGATACAGAACTTGAATATCCAGATTCTTCACCACTGCCTCATTCGCCTTATGCTCAATCTCTCGAAGTTGTTCTTTCGATAGAACGCCGTTAAAGTCCATCGTTACCGCGTCTTTTCCCATGTGGAATCCCACATTGTCATAGCCGTAGAGGGCGTTTACTATACCGGACACGATATGCTCTCCGGAATGATGCTGCATTTTTGAAAAACGCTCTTCCCAGTCAATCGCCCCCTCAACCTGTTTACCTACAGGAAGTTCTCTCTCTACTTTGTGGTAGATGACACCGTCTCGCTCGTGTGCATCCAATACCTTCACGCCATCAAGCAAACCGGTATCTGCATATTGTCCGCCGCCTTCCGGAAAAAAAGCAGTTCGATTAAGAACTGCCTCATAATAGTCTCCTACTTTTTCACAAGCTGTTACAATTGCAGAGAAGGTTATCATATGGCTGTCTTCATAAAATAACTTTTCTGTCACTTTTTACATCCTTTCCGGTGCTTCAAAACCAAGCACATCAATGCACGCCTCTAACACACGCTTTGTGATAGCTAGAAGTGCAATAAATCCTGCTTTTCTTGTCTCATTTTCCTCTGAGAGAATCTTTGTCTCATGATAAAAACGGTTAAAAGCATTTGCCAAATCATAAATATAAGCACATACTTTATGTGGTGCGAGTTCTTCGTAGGCATTTTCCATGACGAGATTGAATTTTGCAACCTCTAACATCAATGACTTCTCGCTTGCCGATTCTGACTTTTGAATCTGACAGTCTGCCACCTTGTTTCCCGTCTCTTCGTATTTATTCAAAATAGACTTGATACGCACAATTGTGTACAAAATGTACGGTCCTGTATTTCCTTCAAAAGAAATGAAACGGTCTACATCAAACACATAATCCTTTGCAGCCTGGTTCGATAAATCACCGTATTTGAGAGCTGCAAGTCCGACCTTTTTCGCAGTCTCCTTCGCCTCATTCTCCTCGATTGCATGATTCTCCACAATCTTTTCGTACATCTTGCTGTTGATGTCGCCCACCAACTCAGAAAGACGCATCACGCCGCCATCTCTTGTCTTAAACGGTTTGCCGTCTTTTCCGTTCATCGTACCAAAACCAATGTGCTTGAGTTCTGTCTCCGGACGAACGATTCCTGTCTTCTTCGCACAGCGGAATACCTGCTCAAAATGCATCTCCTGACGCTTGTCCGTTACATAGATAACCTGGTCAGGCTTGTACACCTTTTCACGCTCTACCAATGTCGCAAGGTCTGTTGTCGCATAGAGTGCCGCTCCGTCTGATTTCAGAATCATACACGGTGGAATCTCTTTTGTATCTGTCTCCTCTTTGACATCTACAACGAGTGCTCCCTGATCCTCATGCGCATAGCCTTCTTTCTTGAGATACTCTACCATATCCGCAATGTAAGGTTTTGCATCCGCTTCACCTTTCCACAAGTCAAATTCTACATTCAGATTGCTATAGTTCTGCTTAAGGTCCGGCAATGAAACATCCATAATGTGTCTCCAAAGTGCCGTATATCCTCTGTGTCCGTTTTGAAGCTGATAGGTTGCCTGAAGTGCAGCTTCCTTGAACGCTTCATTTTCCTTCGCGTACGCACTTGCAGTCGGATAGATTTCGCCAAGTTCTTCTATCGTAAATGGAGATTCTGTCGGATATTCCCCCTCAAAACTTTCGTCAAAGTATGGAAGGTCCGGCTGTCTTCTCTTCAGTTCCATCATAACAAGTCCCATCTGAGAACCCCAGTCACCAAGATGCACATCTCCGATTACTTCATGTCCTACATATCTTCCGATACGCTTCACACTTTCGCCGATAATCGCCGGTCTCAGATGCCCTACGTGAAGTGCCTTGGCAACGTTCGCTCCTCCGTAATCCACCATAATCGTCTTCTTATGTTCCGGCTCTCCAACACCAAGCTTGTCCTCATTATTCATCTTTTTCAAATAAGACGCAACGAACTCCGCATCCAATGTGATGTTGATAAATCCCGGATTGACTGCCTCCACTTTTTCAATGCACATGCTTCCTTTTAATGCTGCAACCACATCATTTGCAATCATAATCGGAGCCTTGCGGTACACCTTCACCGCCGCCATCGCACCATTACACTGATACTCGCAAAGGTCCGGTCTGTTCGAAAGCGTCACCTTCGCATACTGTTTATCATAGCCGGCTTTCTCAAACGCTGCCTCTACTTCATATGTCAATATCTCAACTAACTTCTTCATATTTCCTCCCGGTTGTCTCTCATTTCTCTCATTTTAACACAAGGCTTCTTATGTAACAACTCCGTTTTAAAAAACTGTCTGAATCAAAACCATGTAAAGCACAGTTCCCACACCGATACTGAGCAGATTGTTTCGTCTCCAAACATGAAGCACTGCCACTACCACCACTGCAATCAGCTCCGGAATCCCGTGCGGTGCAGACAAGATGACCGTGTTTCTCAGACAGTACACCACGAGCATACCGATAATTGCCGGCGTCAGCACCTTTCCAAGATACTGAATCGTCTTCGGAATCTCCTTCCCTTTTGGAAATATCAAAAAAGGAGCGACGCGCGTTGCAAATGTAGTGAGTGCAACCAATAAAATAATCAAAAATGATGTTCCCGCATTTAATGGCATACCTCATCCCCCTTATCTAATTTCTTTCTTCCGACAAACAAGAGTGCAATAATGGCAAGCATTGCAGGCAGTACAAAACTATTTGCACCAAATATCAATAAAGCAATTACCGCAACTGCCACGCCAATCAACTCAGGAATACGATTCTTTCGCTCCATCCACTGCTCGATAAAAATTACAATGAACAAAGCAGTCATTGCAAATTCAATTCCCTCCGAATCGATTGGCAGGATTGTTCCTGCAACTGCACCGATGGCTGAACCAAGTACCCAATAGGAATGATTCATAACGGAAATTGCAAAAAGGAATTTATCCTCTTCTACGTTCTCCGGTACATTCGTCGTACAGAGTAGTGAATATGTCTCATCCGTCAAAGCAAAGATCATATACCATCGCTTCAGTCCGATTTTATTAAATTTATCCAAAAGCGACACTCCATAAAAAATGTGTCTGACATTCACCATGAACGTCAGGAAAATCACTTGAATAAACGAAAACCCCGGAACGAAAAAGTTGACGGCCAGATACTGGCCGGAACCTGCATACACCAACACACTCATCAGTATGGCCCACAAAAAAGAATATCCTTTTTCTGCATACATGACACCAAATGCAGTGCCGATAAACAAGTACCCGGTCAGAACCGGAATCGTATATGGAAATGCTTTTCGAAATGCTTTTTTATATCCTGTCATCTTGATTCCTCTCTCATTGAAAAAAAGAAACACACCTAGGCGGATTCGCACCGGCGCACCCGCCTCCGGAGGGCGGTGCTCTATCCCCTGAGCTATAGGTGTATCCGTCTTAACGACATTTCCAATGGTAACATATTTACTTAAAAATGTAAAGTAAAGGGATTGCTTTTTTATCGCCTCTGCGTTATAATCAATAAACCATAATATTTATCTATTTATTTCACGGACGGCATCCGTCCCATTTTCAACAGAACTGTGCTAAAAATGAAGAAAGGAGTTTTATGAATTATCAGCAATTTGTAATTGTTGTAAAAGACAAAGTTGCACTGGCATTAGGCGAAGGTATGAGCCTGCAAATACATACCGCACTGAAGAACAATGGAGTGGAACGAGTGGGCCTCACTATTATTGACGGACGCATCAACGTTTCCCCTACCATTTATCTGGAGGAATACTATAAACAATTCGAAAACGGCTTTGAAATTGATGATATTGTTCATAACCTATTGGACGTTTATCATGAGGTGAAGTTTGAACACACTTGGGATGTTCATAGTGTGAAAGACTATGAAACAATGCGTTCAAAAATTGTTTACAAACTGATTCACGCAGAGAAAAATGAAAACCTGCTAAAAAATATGCCTTTTATCGCATATCTTGATTTCGCTATCGTCTTTTATATCTTATTCGAGGTCGACGATTCCGGCACAGCTACCATACCAATTACACATGAATTATTAGAACTTTGGGACGTTCCATTAGATAATGTTCAGCAAAGTGCTTTTTGCAATGCGCCGGTTCTTCTTCCTGCATGCTTTAAGCCTATGCAGATTGTAATTGACGAGCTGATGGGAACCAACTACAGCGAGCAGGAAGCCATTGAAGACTTAATGTATGTTCTCACCAATTCTCTTCGTAGTTTTGGTGCCGCATGCATTCTGTATGATGGAATGTTAGAAAAAATCTATGAGGAAATCGGTGAGAATTACTATCTTCTTCCGAGTAGTATTCATGAGATGATTATTGTTCCGGAAAGCAACAGCCCTTCCAGAGAACACCTGAATGAAATGATCACGGAAGTGAATCAGACGCAGGTGGATGAAGAGGAGTTTTTATCAGATTGCGTATACTACTACAATAGCAGTACAAAAACGTTGTCGTAAAGATTCCCCTTACACAAAAGGAGTATGATTCACTTGAATCATACTCCTAATTTGTTATGAATTATTCTTTTGCTCTACCTAAGTATTCACCTGTTCTTGTATCGATCTGGATTACTTCGCCTTCTTCGATAAAGATAGGAACCATAACAGTTGCACCTGTCTCAACAGTAGCTGGTTTTGTTACGTTTGTTGCCGTATTACCTTTTACACCAGGTTCTGTCTCTGTAATCTTAAGGCTTACAAAGTTCGGTGCTTCTACGCTGAATGCTTTACCTTGGAAGAATTGAATGGTAACTTCATCATTCTCTCTAACATATTTGATTGCTTCTGCTACTTCGTCATAAGCAAGTGGAATCTGATCATAAGATTCAGGGTCCATGAAGTAGTAAAGTTCTCCATCATTGTATAAGTACTGCATTTTCTTTTTCTCAATATGAGCTTTTGGGAATCTGTCATTCGGGTTGAATGCTTCTTCTCTTGTTGCTCCGGTTAAAATGTTTTTATATTTTGTTCTTACAAAGACAGCACCTTTACCTGGTTTTACATGTTGGAATTCAAGAATGACATGTGGTTGTCCGTTAATCTCGAATGTAATACCGTTTCTAAAATCACTTGCGCTAATCATAATTGTCCTCCTAATTTTACTCTGCATATTTTCATCATATTGCAGCGCATACTCATGGATTAATTTTAAATGATATTATATATTTTTTCAAGCCTTTTTTTCGATTTAAAGTTCTTTATGCATAATTTCTAATATATTTTTCAACTCCTCCGCCTGAATTTGACCCGGTGCAGACGTTTTTTCCAATGCCCCAAAAGTAATGGCAGAACCAAATATCTCTCCCGCAATTCTGCTCACAGTCCCTATCCCAGACATTGATATAGTAACAATCGGTCTATCTGCATATTTAGAAACCATCTCCTCTGTTGCGGAGAACAGTGTCAGTACATCATGTTGATTCTGTGGCATAACTGCTATCTTCGGAATATCCACACCTATACTTTGCATATAACAAAGTCTTCGTACGATTTCTTCCTTGTCAGGCGTCTTTGCAAAATCATGATTAGATCCCACGGCCTTTACTTCGTATTTATGTGCTGTCTCAATGAGAGACATCACTTCTTTTTCTTCCGCAAACACTTCGATGTCCACCAAGTCAATATTGCCACTTGCTATCATCATCTGATTTAGCATTACATACACTCTAGGCTTAAGTTCTTTCTCTCCGCCCTCTTTCTTCGTTCGAAATGTAAATAGAATCGGCATATCCCCGAGCACCTCTCTCAGTTCTGCCGAAAGAGCCACAACCTTCTGCATCTCAAACACAGACTCATAGTAATCCACGCGCCACTCTACCAAATCCGCAGGCACATTCAGAATCTCTTTTGCTGTCATGAGAATCTCTTCTCTTGTTTTCCCCACAATCGGAACACATATCTTCGGCATCCCATCGCCGATGCTCACATTTCTGACTACTACAGGCTTCATGCTCTCTTCCTCCGTCTCTTCGATGATTCTATCATAAGATAAAATCGTTTTCATTTCAACCACTCCTTGACATTTTTGCTTTTTCGCTTTACTGTTAAGAAGTAATCAACAAAAGAGGTGAATCTACAATGAAAGAGATTACAGGGCATACACAGGTTTTCGGAGTTCTCGGAAGCCCGATTTCACATAGCATCTCTCCGCAGATGCACAACGAAGCATTTCGCCAATTAGGTATGGACTGCGTCTATCTCGCATTTGAAGTTGGCGTGGATGGTATGAAGACCGCAGTAGAAGGCTTACGCACTTTAAATGTGCGTGGTTACAACGTGACCCTGCCGAACAAAAACATTATG
Organism: Faecalimonas sp.; assembly: GCA_045630205.1. Classification (GTDB taxonomy): domain Bacteria; phylum Bacillota; class Clostridia; order Lachnospirales; family Lachnospiraceae; genus Faecalimonas. The sequence goes on from JAZQSP010000083.1 coordinate 18,313, forward strand.
GCAACACTTTGCGACAAACTTTCTCCTGCTGCCGAGATTATCGGTGCAGTCAATACGGTTGTAAATGACAACGGAGTATTAACCGGACATACTACTGACGGCACTGGATATATGCGTGCTGTATCGGACGCAGGACACAATATCATCGGAAAGAAAATGACACTTCTCGGTGCAGGCGGTGCATCTACTTCTATCTTCGTACAGGCCGCTTTGGATGGTTTGTCAGAAATATCTGTCTTTAGCCGCAGCACCAGCAAGTTCAATGCGCGTGCAAGAGCGATTATCAAGAAATTGAACACACACACTTCCTGCAAGGTGAACCTATATGCTTTGGAGGATGAGGCGCTTCTTAGAAAAGAAATCAGCGAAAGTGCTATCCTTACAAATGGTACTTCTGTTGGTATGGCGCCGAATATAGACAGTTCCATCATCAATGATATTACGATGTTCCACAAGGATTTGATTGTATCGGATATCATCTATAATCCGCGTGAAACGAAACTTATGAAACTTGCAAAAGAAGCCGGATGCCCAACCTTCAACGGACTATACATGTTACTCTATCAGGGTGCCGAAGCATTTAAGATATGGACCGGACAAGAGATGCCGGTGGATATTGTCAAAACCAAGTATTTTACCTAATATAACAAAATCCTGCCAAACTAAACATTGGCAGGATTTGTTTATTTTTTACTTCTCTTATAACAATACAATACAATCTTCTCTAACCGTCTCTTAAGCACAATCTGAATCTCTTCCTTCGGATGAATCGGCTTTACCAGAATATTTCGAATACCGGTGCGTTTTGCTCCCCACACATCGGTAAAGAGCTGGTCGCCGATGAAAATAGTATTACTCTTATCTGTTCCCATCAGTTCCATTGCTTTTTCATAATTCACTGTGGATGGTTTGTGTGCATTAAAAATGTAATTCACCTGTACATCTCGGTTGAACATTTTCACTCTCGGTTCCTGGTTGTTTGAGAGCAGGCAACATGCAAATCCGAGTTCCTTTAATCTTGCGAACAGTTTCTTTGCACGCTCGTCAGCCGGCGCTCCATGCATCACAAGCGTATTGTCAATATCAAAAATAATTCCTCGATATCCTTCTTCATATAGTTGTTCAAATGGTATCACATACGTGGAAGCCACATATTCATCCGGGAAAAATGTATCAAACATCTTGATTCTCCTTTTTTCTATATTTGTTCAAAATCTCACTGCTAATTTCGGCAATCTGCTTTCCATCCGTCCAAACCACAACCTCTGCGGCATTTTCATAATGCTCACGACGTTTGTCCATCATCTCACGAATATACGCTACCGTTTTATTCCCCTGCAAAAGCGGACGACTTGTATCATCTTTTACTCGCTCTAAAATTGTCTCCGGCCTTGCTGAGAGTAGCACAATCGTCCCTCTTTTTTTCATCATCTCCACATTGTGACTGCGGAGTACAACGCCTCCACCACAGGATACTACTTTGTTTTCCTGCAAGCATATCTCCTGTAAAAGTGTTGTCTCTACATTACGGAAATATTCCTCGCCTTGCTTTGCAAAGATATCTGAGATGCTCATTCCTTCTCTATCGGCAATCATCTCATCCATTTCCAGCACTTCCATGCCGTACTTCTCGGCCATATAAGCAGCCACTGAACTTTTACCGCTTCCCATATATCCGATTAAAAATATATTTTTCATATCACTTAAGCCTCCAGAACCGCTTTCACATCTGCCTTAAACCTCAGCCAGGCATCTTCATCATCCACAAAATACTTTGGACATATCTTACCTGTAATATCATAATGCCGAATGATATCCTCTTCTGTCAAGCCAAACTTTTCACATAGCCATGCTGTCAAATGTACCATGGAACTGTATGTTTCTTTCGTATACGTTCCATCCTTTGTTTTATGACAGGTTTCAATGGATACTGTGTCTGCATTTCGTTCATTGGAAGCATATGCTATCTCCCACGTCGGAACACACTGGACAATCTCGCCCTTTAAGCCTACGATAAAATGACTACTTGCTCTCGTCTTTCTCGAATCTTTTAACCCTTCAAAATAATTGCGGTTCTGCTCTGCCGTAGTACCCGGATTCGCCGTATAGTGAATCACAATATTTTCAATCTTGTCACTCTGCATACCCGGTCTCGAATATGGATTGATTGTCAAAAGTCTCACATCTATACTCGGCTTCGCAATCTTCATGTTAGCATCATCTTGCTCCACATATTTACTCTCAAATGGTCCGATTTCAAAGAACTTCATTCCCATCAGCACTGCCATAATGAATATCAGCAAAAACATGCCTACTCGTGTATAAAGTCGCATTCTCCGCATAAACCTTGTTTTTCTTCGAGCTTTACGTCGTTTTCTTGCCATTTGTTCTACCACCTGTCTGTTCAATGTAGTCATTATAACATCATTTCCATCCAAAAAACAGAAAGACTTTCTTATTTTTTCATTAATTCGACTCTACCCCAACATTTGGCGTAGAACCATTCCAGGCACATAAATAGGGTACGTCCTAAAACGTACCCTACATAATCTTTATTACACTTGGTCTACACTGTAGTTTGGAGCCTCTTTTGTAATATGAATGTCATGTGGATGACTTTCTTTCAGAGAAGCCGCTGTAATCTTCACAAACTTTCCTCTCTCCTTCAATTCTTCAATTGTAGGAGTTCCGCAGTAACCCATACCGGAACGAAGACCACCGAGCATTTGGAATACGGTATCTTCCAACATACCTTTGTATGCAACACGTCCCTCTACGCCTTCCGGTACTAACTTCTTCGCATCTGCCTGGAAGTAACGGTCTTTGCTTCCATTTTCCATCGCTGCGATAGAACCCATACCACGATATACTTTATATTTTCTTCCTTGGAACAATTCAAAATCTCCAGGGCTTTCATCACAACCTGCAAGAAGACTTCCCATCATACATACGTTAGCACCTGCAGCGATTGCTTTTGTCATATCTCCTGAGTACTTGATACCACCATCGGCAATAATCGGAACACCGTACTCTTTTGCTACTGCATAAGCATCCATGATAGCAGAAATCTGCGGAACACCGATACCTGCAACGACACGTGTTGTACAGATAGAACCAGGTCCGATACCAATCTTAACAGCATCTGCTCCCGCCTCAATAAGTTCTCTTGTAGCTTCGCCTGTTGCCACGTTACCTGCAATAACCTGAAGATCCGGATATTTTTCTTTTACCATCTTTACACAACGGATAACATTTGCAGAATGTCCGTGTGCAGAGTCCAAGACGATTACGTCAACTTTCGCTTTTACAAGTGCATCGACACGAGCAAGTGCGTCAGCTGTAATACCTACACCTGCACCACAGAGAAGACGTCCCTGTGCATCTTTTGCTGAGTTTGGATACTTAATCTGTTTTTCAATATCCTTAATTGTAATTAATCCTTTTAAGTTGAAGTCTTTATCAACAATCGGCAATTTCTCTTTTCTGGCTTTTGCAAGAATCTGTTTTGCTTCTTCCAAAGTGATTCCTTCCGGTGCTGTGATAAGTCCTTCTGAAGTCATAGACTCTTTGATTTTCTTTGTGAAATCTTCTTCAAATTTTAAATCACGGTTCGTGATAATACCGACTAATTTTTTACCTTCTGTAATCGGAACGCCTGAAATGCGGAATTTTGCCATCAACTCGTTTGCGTCCTGCAATGTATGTTCCGGAGACAATGAAAATGGGTCTGTGATAACTCCGTTCTCTGAACGTTTTACCTTATCTACCTCTTCTGCCTGAGCTTCGATAGACATGTTTTTATGAATAATACCAATACCACCCTGACGAGCCATTGCAATAGCCATACGATGTTCTGTTACCGTATCCATACTTGCACTCATCATTGGAATGTTTAAGCGAATTTTCTTTGTTAAGTTTGTAGATAAATCTACTTGATTTGGAATCACCTCTGAATAAGCAGGTACCAAAAGCACATCATCAAATGTAATGCCTTCTCCGATAATTGTTCCCATGTTTCTCTTGTCCTCTCTTTCTGTTTCATTTTGGTTTATAGTGTTTTATGTT
>JAZQSP010000084.1:0-2264 GCA_045630205.1 Faecalimonas sp.
AGCATTAGAGCGCTTTTTCCGCTTGGTGGTATTCAATTATATATTTGCTAATGGTGATGCTCACTTGAAGAATTTTTCTGTGCTGTATCTCGAAGATGGTGACTTACAGTTGGCACCTGCTTACGACCTTATCAATACGCATGTTCATCTTGATGATAGTGATTTTGCGATGCGTGACGGTTTGTCTCCTAATTTAGAGAAAAGTGATTCCTACGAACACACAGGTCATCCTTGCCAAGATGATTTCCGTCGCTTTGGCTTGCAGATAGGACTATCGTCCAAGCGTGTGGAGGCAGTGTTGAAACCCTTTATGACATTCCCAAACCAAGTGCAAGACCTGATTGGTAAGAGCTATTTTGCCGATGACAAACTAAAGCGCACATATTGGCGCACTATTGAAGAAAGGCGTAAGCGATTTGTGAGAGAAGCGTAAATAAACGAGGATATGTCAACCGTCATATCCTCGCTGTTTATATTTCGGCAAATTTTGTGCTACGAGCATGACTTATTAGGGTAACGAATAGTGTGGTTATTGTACGGTTATTGTCTGGTTATTGTGTGGTGCAAGCAGGGAAAATTATAACAATAGTGATTAAAACTGAAAAAGGTTTACACTATTCCTGGAAAGGTTTCTTAAGAATCGTCACTTTTTGATAGGTTTCCTAAAAAGGTTGTTAGGTTTCCTAAAAGAGTTGATAAATTTCCTTAATAGGTTGTTGTTTGGCGAATCGGGTGCAAAGGTAATACATTTTACTGATATATACAAATGGATGTTTGTTATTTTATTAGATGATAGTATTACCTTCCTCTCTCTGCCATACGTGACAGAGAGAGGAAGGGGCAGCTCTTGCCCAGTTGTCTTCATCCCATGCTGCTTGTGGTGTACGACTAGCATCCTGTAGATAAACACTCATCGGCGTACACATATCAATGCTTCGATGAGGACGTACATTGTTGTATAGATCTATAATATGAACTATCTCTATTTGCGCTTCTCGCAGGTTTCTATATGCAGTACGATTGTATATCCATTCTGTCTTCAAAATACCATTCACACGCTCCGCTAAACCATTATCCGTTGGATTGCTATCCTCCGTCATACTGATACGGATGTGATGCTCTTTTAGCGAGAGTACATAGGCATCACTAGCATATTGGACTCCTCTATCAGAATGATGCGTTGTACCACATAAATTGCCGCCACCTGCTTGGGATATAGCTTGTTGTAAGGCTTGCTGAGAGTATATCGTTTCTAAAGTGGGAGAAACTACCGCTCCAAGTATAGCACGAGAGTAATAATCAGTTACCAAGTGTAAGTAGCAAAAACCATCATCTATTGTATAAATGTAGGTTATATCACTCACCCATACTTGATTGACATACTGCACATTAACTCCTTTTACACAATTAGGATACTTCATATAAATGTGATTAGAGTTTGTCGTGTGTCTTGGCTTGCGAGGTGGGATAATAAGGTGGTGGCGATGCAAGAAACTTAAGAAACGATCACGTCCAAAAGGCATTGTATTACCCATGATACCTTGGGCAATAACATACAGTTTTAAACCACCTATTAGAGGCATCAGACTGCGATAATACTTTACAATCTCTAACACCTCGTTTTCTGCGGCTTGCTCACTTATTGGACGGCGCTTGTGTTTGTAATATGCCTGAGGGGATTTGCCAAACAGTTGGCACAGAGTGAGGATACTTTGCTCTCTACACTCTGTGCTCAGGCTGTCTACTGTTTGGCACCATCTTTTTTTAATACATCGATGCCATCTTCTTCTTTTACAATCTCTATTAAACGCTCATAGGCTCGAACGCGCAAGCGCTCAAATTCTAGATTGCGACGAAGCTTTTCATTTTCTGCACGGAGTTTCTCCAGCATTTCTGATGTTGCATCCATACTCTTTGATTTTGACTGCAAAGATACACTTTTTTCTGCACTTTCGCAAGAGTTAAGCCAAAAACGAAGAGTCGTGGAGGGGATTTGATGCGTGCGAGCAAACCCTTTTTGGGATAAGCCTGACTGATAATAAGCAGAGATCATCTGCTGCTTTTCTGGTAATGAATAAATCTTTCTTCTGCGATTTGATAATAATTTTTCCTGGTTACACATAACACTAAATCTTAATATTTGACACATTTTTATTGTTTTATGTGTAAACCTTTTTCAGGATGGGACAGGATCGCTATAAGTTCATTAGCACTTTTATATTCAATCTTTGTAACTCCGTTAAGGAGATTTTAGGTTTCTCTTG
>JAZQSP010000085.1:0-5067 GCA_045630205.1 Faecalimonas sp.
ATCTGGCGCGCTAACCAACTGCACCATACCCACCATGTCCTATTTCATCAGTTTAAAAAACTGAGACGAGCCCGGGGGGATTCGAACCCTCGACCTACGGCTTAGAAGGCCGTTGCTCTATCCAGCTGAGCTACGGACTCAATTTAAAGCTTATTCGCTTTAAAAGCGGGTGATGGGAATCGAACCCACGTATCCAGCTTGGAAGGCTGGTGTTCTACCATTGAACTACACCCGCGCAATCGGGGTGACAGGATTCGAACCTGCGACCTCCTGGTCCCAAACCAGGCGCTCTAGCCAAGCTGAGCCACACCCCGTAAAGTTGCATTTTCGGCGCCATTTCCATAGCGCAAGGTTTATTATATAGTGCAGCCACGAAAATGTCAACAACTTTTTTTATTTTTTTTGCATTTTTATTTTACACATATCGCAAGTCAAATTGGGCCTCTCCGGTACAGTCTGTTTCCATAACAATGTATGTACCTTTTCGTCCCTCCTGTCTTGGATATGAGAGACTTCCCGGATTAATTACTTTGAGGTCTCCCTCTACATCTAGATAAGGTCTGTGCGTATGCCCGAACAACACAATGTCCACTCCTCGCGCTGTTGCAGCACGCCTCAGTGACTTTGTATCCATAGACACATAATACCCATGCCCATGCGTCATGAACACCTTGTATTTTCCAATACAAATCTCTCGTTCTGTAGGAAGATAAGAAAAATAGTCATTATTCCCGGCTATGATATAAACCGGACATTTTGCAACTTCCTCAATATAATCTTCCCCATTCTCCACATCTCCCAGATGGAGAAGCATATCGATATCGTGTTCACGCTCCAACACTTTATCCAAATTGCTGTGCCTTCCATGTGTATCACTGACAATCAAGATTTTCATATCTTTTTCTCCATGATTACGCGCATCGCACGAAGGGCCTTGCCGCGATGACTAAGTTCATTTTTCTTTTCCGGCGAAAGCTGCGCAGTTGTACATCCGTATTCCGGCAAATAGAAAATCGGGTCATAGCCAAATCCATTCTCTCCGGCAATCTCATATCCGATGATTCCCTCTATTGTTCCTCGCACTACTTCTGTGCTTCCATCAGGAAATGCAGCAGCAACGGCGCAGACAAATCGCGCAGTTCTCTTTTCGTCCGGAACACCTTCCAGACGCTGTAATAATAGGTTATTCTTAATGTCGTAAGATGTATCTACACCTGCATATCTTGCTGAGTAGATTCCCGGCTCTTTATTCAGATAGTCAATCTCCAATCCCGAGTCATCTGCCAAAACAATGCATCCCGGTGCCTCTTTTGCAATCTCCGTAGCCTTGATGAGTGCATTTTCTTCAAATGTAGTACCATCCTCCACCACGTCAATATCAATTCCGGCTTCCTTCATCGATACAATAGGCATGCCCAAATCTGCAAGAATCATACGGATTTCTTTCATTTTATTCTCATTTCCGGTGGCAAATATTATCTTTGGTTCCATTCTAATTTTCCCTCATCTTTCTATTTTTTCGGTCTCGGCGGTTTTGGCCCGTTGAATTGGTAAAAATATGTCTTCAACATTCCATTATATATCTTGCGATTCTTATCAGCTTTTCTGCCAAAATACCGCTCCGTATCTTCGTAGCTTGTAATCATAAATGCCGACCAGCTGTCCAGTTTTTGAAAACTTTCCCCAAACTCCCGATATAGTGCAGGAAGGTCTTTTTTGTCTTCCAATCTTTCACCATACGGCGGATTGGTAATAATAAAGCCATACTTCTTCGGATGGCGAAGTTCCTTAACCGGTCGTTCCTGGAAATGAATCAGGTGCTCTACGCCCGCTTCCCGTGCATTTTCACGCGCAGCCTTAATGACATCCCCATCGATATCATATCCCTGAATATCTACTTCTATATCATCATTTACCATCTCATTCGCTTCATCTATCGCATCATACCAATGTTTTTTCGGAATAATATTTGTCCACTCTTCTGCCAAAAACGAACGATTCATACCCGGCGCAATATTGGCTGCTATCATTGCCGCCTCAATCGGAAATGTACCGGAGCCACAAAATGGGTCGACCAAAATGCGGTCTTTTCTCCAAGGCGTCAACATAATGAGTGCTGCCGCCAGAGTTTCTGTAATCGGTGCCTTGCTGGATAATTTGCGATAACCTCTCTTGTGAAGTGAAACTCCTGAGGTGTCGATTCCTACCGTGACCATATCTTTCATCAGGAACACTCTCACCGGATAGGACGCACCTGTCTCTTCAAACCACTCTACATCATAGTGTTCCTTCATACGATTTACCATCGCTTTTTTCATAATCGACTGAATATCAGACGGACTGAACAACTTACTTTTAACCGAAGCGGCTTTTGTCACCCAAAACTTACCGTCCTTTGGAATGTATGTCTCCCAAGGAAGTGCTTTTGTCTTCTCAAACAGTTCATCATATGTAACTGCCTCAAAGGCACCCACTTTGAGTAACACTCTCTCTGCTGTTCGCAAAAATATATTCGCCCTGCAGATTGCCTCTGCATCGCCATAAAAACATACTCTACCATCTTCTACGCTTGATATCTCATATCCTAAATCTATAATTTCTCTCTTTAAAACAGCCTCCAAACCAAAATGACATGGGGCAATCAGTTCCATTGTATTCATGATATAGCCTCCTCGTTATATCCTTTATATTAAGTGGTTCACAGCGCTCTGTCAACCAAAAAGGAACCTCTTTTTTGAGGTTCCTTTCTGTTTTTAGTAGTTGTTTTTGCTTGAGTTGTTGTTTGAATTTTTGTTATTGTTGTTGTTTGAGTTTTTGTTATTGTTGTTGTTTGAATTGTTGTTGCTATTGTTATAGCTGTTGTTATTTTTGTTATTGTTGTTGTTTTTGTTGTTATCCATTTGAATTGCCCTCCTAAGATTTATGGTACATTGTTATTATCTCTCACAAACTTCTTTTTATACGTTACTTATAAAATCCCAATTTTTAGGAATTTTTTTAATTTTTAACTTGCTTTTTGTTTTTCTTTATATTATACTGAGGCTTGTAGAAAGCGAATTTTCTACAACCCCTTATTAATTATTTATACTCCCCTCAAAACGACCAGTGGCTCCCCCATTGGTCGTTTTACCTTTTATAAACATTTCCCCATGACATTAAAAAAGGACTTCACCTTTAAAAAGTGAAGTCCTTTCATATTATACTTCAAATAATAAATCTCCATACGATGGCATCGGCCACATTTCCTTGTTGACAATCATTTCCAATCTGTCCACCGGTGCTCTTAAAGAATTCATTACAGGAACTACCTCATTCAAGTAGAACTCTGCCTGTTCTTTTCCTCTCTTCATTGCGGACGCTTTATCTGCTTTCTCAACAAGTGTTACAAGTGCATCTCTGGTATCCGCCAGTAAATCAGAAGACTCTTTTAACAGTTCTATCTGAACATCCACAGTCACTGCTCCGCATGCTTCTTTAACCTGGTTGATTGATGTCGCAAGCGATGTGATATATGTGATGACTGCCGGAATAATATGCTTACTTGCAATATCAATCATCGCTCTCGCTTCGATATTAATTGCTTTTGCGTAAGTCTCGTACTTAATCTCCGCACGTGATTCCAATTCGGCCTTTGTAAATACACCGAATTTTTCAAATAACTCTACGGTCTTATCCGTTACCAGGTGCGGAATTGCCTCTACCATAGTTCCTATATTCGGGAGTCCACGTCTTGCAGCTTCTTCCACCCACTCCTGTGAATATCCGTTGCCATTGAAAACGATTCTCTGATGCTCGTAAGCATATTTTTTAATTAAGTCGTGTACCGCCAAGTCAAAGTTGTCAGCTTTTTCCAAAACATCACACGCCTCGCTGAGTGCATCGGCAACAATCGTATTTAACACAATTGTAGATGCGGCAACCGAATCTCTTGAACCAACCATACGGAACTCGAATTTGTTACCCGTAAATGCCAATGGTGCTGTTCTGTTGCGGTCCGTTGCATCTTTTGCAAAATCCGGAAGTGTTCGAACTCCGGTATCAAGTTTCTCACGCTTGATACTGCTTGTTGCAGATCCTGTGTTGATAAGCTGTGTAAGCACATCTTCCAACTGTGCTCCAAGGTACACAGAGATAATAGCCGGAGGCGCCTCGTTTGCACCGAGTCTATGGTCATTTCCAACATCTGCTGCAGATTCGCGAAGAAGCTCTGCATGTTTATCTACAGCTCTGAGAACACAAGTCAATAGAAGTATGAACTGTATATTCTCATGAGGTGTCTTACCAGGGTCTAACAAGTTAATTCCATCGTCTGTTGTGAGGGACCAGTTGTTATGTTTGCCGGAACCATTCACGCCCGCAAATGGTTTCTCATGAAGCACACACTGAAGATTATGACGATAAGCTACCTGCTTGAGTGTCTCCATCACCAATTGGTTGTGGTCTACGGCAACGTTACATTGTGCATAGATTGGTGCCAATTCATGCTGTGCCGGAGCCGCTTCATTGTGCTGCGTTTTTGCAGACACACCTAATTTCCACAATTCCTCATTTACATCCTTCATAAAAAGCGCGATACGCTCTCTGATTGCTCCGAAGTAATGATCATCCAATTCCTGCCCCTTCGGTGGCATTGCTCCGAAAAGTGTACGCCCCGTAAAGACAAGATCTTTTCTCTTCAGATATTTATCTCTATCTACTAAGAAGTACTCCTGCTCAGCTCCAACGGACGGAGTAACCTTCTGTGATGTCGTGTTTCCAAATAAGCGGACAAATCTCATCGCCTGTTTATCCACAGCTTCCATAGAACGAAGAAGCGGTGTCTTTTGGTCCAATGCTTCTCCTGTATAAGAGCAAAAAGCGGTCGGAATATAGAGAATTGCCCCTTCACCTGTCGCATCTTTTTTTACAAAAGCCGGCGAAGTACAGTCCCATGCCGTGTATCCTCTAGCCTCAAATGTAGCTCTAAGTCCACCTGACGGAAATGAAGATGCATCTGATTCACCTTTGATAAGCGCCTTGCCGGAAAACTCTGACAACACTTTTCCGTCCGGCTGTGGTGCAGAAATA
>JAZQSP010000086.1:0-8331 GCA_045630205.1 Faecalimonas sp.
CTGCTACAGGTGCCAAAGATAATTCCGGTTTTGGTTCTCCCTTTGGTTTACCCATGTGTGAGCAAAGGATTACTTTTCCGCCATCTGCAATAAGTTTTTTAATTGTTGGAAGAGCTGCTACAAGACGGTTTTCGTCTGTAATCTTTCCATCAACCATTGGTACGTTAAAGTCACATCTTACGAGAACCTTAAGACCTTTTACATTGATATCATCAACTGATTTTTTATTAAGCATTTTGATATGCCTCCTTAAATTATAATAATAGAGTCCGGTCCATTCAGACCGGACCCTTTTTGAGTCTTTAATGAAGTTCAAATATTAAGCAAGTTCTGCAAAGTATTTGATTGTTCTAACCATCTGGCTTACGTATGAGTTTTCATTGTCATACCAAGAAACTACTTGAACTTCTGTTGTTCCATTGTCTAATGGAAGAACCATTGTCTGTGTAGCATCGAAGAGTGAACCATATCTCATACCAATGATGTCGCTAGAAACGATTTCATCTGTGTTGTAACCGAATGATTCTGTAGCTGCTGCTTTCATAGCTGCGTTGATTTCGTCTTTTGTTACGTTTCCTTCAACAACTGCTGTTAAGATTGTTGTAGATCCTGTTGGTGTAGGAATACGTTGAGCAGCACCGATTAATTTGCCATTTAATTCCGGAATTACAAGACCGATAGCTTTTGCTGCACCTGTGCTGTTTGGCACGATGTTGCAAGCTGCTGCACGAGAACGTCTCTTGTCACCTTTTCTCTGTGGTCCGTCAAGTACCATTTGATCTCCTGTGTAAGCATGGATTGTACACATGATACCAGATTTGATTGCTGCTAAATCATTCAATGCTTTAGCCATTGGTGCTAAACAGTTTGTTGTACAAGAAGCAGCTGAGATAACTGTATCTTCTGCTTTCAAAGTTTCGTGGTTTACGTTATAAACGATTGTTGGAAGGTCGTTTCCAGCCGGAGCAGAGATAACAACTTTCTTAGCGCCTGCTGCAATGTGAGCAGATGCTTTTTCTTTTGATGTATAGAATCCTGTACATTCTAATACAACGTCAACGCCGATTTCTCCCCAAGGAAGTTCTGCTGCGTTAGCTTTTGCATAGATTTTGATTTCTTTTCCATCAACGATGATAGAATCTTCTGTTGCTGAAACTTTGTCACAAAGTTCATATCTTCCTTGTGATGAGTCATATTTCAACAAGTGAGCTAACATTTCTGGAGATGTTAAGTCGTTGATTGCAACTACTTCATATCCTTCTGCTCCAAACATTTGTCTGAATGCAAGACGTCCAATACGTCCGAATCCATTAATCGCTACTTTTACTGCCATGATTAATTTCCTCCTAAGATTTAAATATTCCACATAACATTGTACTAAAGGAAGTACAAAATTTCAAGTGCTTTTTTACATTTATCACATTGCACAAAAATACTTCTTTCTTTGTCGAAATTCTGTATAAAATTAAGTTTATTTATCTCCGATGATTGTTCCGCCGCCAAGCACATAGTCTCCGTCATAAAAAACGACTGCCTGCCCCGGTGTGATGGCCCTCTGTTGCTCCTCAAAGGTGCAGAGAAGTTCATCTTCTCCGGTCTTTTCTATCGTACACCACGCACCCTTGTGATTATAGCGAATCTTCGCAAATACGCGCATTGGTTCTGTTAAATCCTCAATTGACATAAAGTTCAGCTGGTTTGCTCTGACATAATACGACATCGAATCTTCATTTGTGCCAATTACAACCTCATTTGTCTCCGGACGAATCTCAATTACAAATGCCGGATATCCCAGTGCCAATCCGAGACCTTTTCGCTGTCCTACAGTATAGTGCGTAATACCCTTATGCGGCCCCAAGACCTTGCCATCTACTGTTACAAAATTACCTGTCGGAAGTTCCGTCTGCAATGTTTCTTCGATAAATCCCGCATAGTCTCCATCTGGCACAAAGCAAATATCCTGGCTGTCCGGCTTGTTGGCCACTCGAAGATTGATTCGCTCTGCAATCTCCCGCACCTCGTCTTTGGTGTATTCACCCACCGGCATCAGGGTATGTGAAAGTTGCTCCTGCGTCAGATTATAAAGCGCATAAGTCTGGTCTTTTGCAAGCGTCGCAGAACGTTTCAGAGTATATCTTCCATTCGGAAGCTTGTCAATCCGTGCGTAATGACCGGTCGCAATATAATCTGCACCGATGTCCATACTACGCTTTAAGAGTGATTCCCATTTGACATAACGATTGCAAGCAATACAAGGATTCGGCGTTCTTCCATGCAAGTACTCATCGATGAAATAATCAATGACATGTTCCTTGAACTCCTTCTTGAAATTCATCACATAGTACGGAATTCCAAGGTCATTTGCAACTCTTCTGGCATCATCTACTGCCGTAAGTCCGCAGCACCCGCCGTTTTCCTCGGCGCTCGTGCGGTCTTCTTCCTGCCATATCTGCATCGTCACTCCGATAACATCATACCCCTGTTCTTTTAAGAGATACGCTGCAACCGAAGAATCCACACCGCCCGACATACCAACAACTACTTTTTTAGTATTCTTCACTTTCTTCTTCCTCATCCTCATGAATATCTGACTTCGGCTTTTCTAAGCCATCAATCTCAATGCCATTCTTCTGAGCATAGTCCCAAAGGGCTGCATGAATGGCTTCCTCTGCCAAAAGTGAGCAGTGTACCTTCACCGGCGGAAGTCCGTCAAGTGCCTCCACAACTGCTATATTCGTTACCTTAAGCGCCTCATAAATTGATTTGCCTTTTACTAACTCTGTCGCCATACTGCTGGTTGCAACTGCCGCGCCACATCCGAATGTCTTAAACTTCACATCTTGAATGATCTGGTTCTCATCGATATCAAGATAGATTCTCATGATATCTCCACACTTTGCATTTCCTACGGTACCAACTCCGCTGGCGCCTTCTATTTCACCCATATTTCTAGGATTTTGAAAATGGTCCATTACTTTCTCTGTATACATAATAATCCCTCCTGTTATTTCTTGTTTTTCTTTACAAAATCTTCATAGAGTGGTGACATATTACGTAACTTTGTCACAATCTCTTTGATGCTCTCTACTACATAATCAATCTCTTCTTTTGTTGTCTCCTCACTGAGTGTCAGGCGAAGAGAACCGTGTGCAATTTCATGCGGAAGCCCGATTGCCAAAAGTACATGTGACGGGTCCAAGGAACCTGACGTACATGCGGAACCGCTGGATGCACAGATTCCTTTCATATCCAACATGATAAGAAGCGATTCACCTTCGATAAAACGGAAACTGAAGTTTGCGTTATTCGGAAGACGTTTTTCCGGATGTCCATTGAGCTTCGTGTACGGAACTTCTTCTAACACGCGGCTGATGAGATAATCTCGGAGTTTCGCCTCTTTGCTTGTACGCTCTTCCATAGTTCTGATTGCTCGTGCTGTCGCCGTACCGATTCCCACGATGCCTGGAACATTTTCTGTACCGGCACGGCGCTTTCTCTCTTGTCCGCCACCATGTACGAATGAGCGGATCTTCACACCTTTTCGAATATACAAGAAACCGATTCCTTTTGGTCCATTGAGCTTATGTCCACTTGCACTTAGCATGTCAATGTTGCACTCGTCAACATTGATTGGCACCTGCCCAAATGCCTGAACTGCATCTGTGTGGAACAAAATGCCATGTTCCTTTGCAATGGCACCGATTTCTTTCATTGGCTCTATGGTTCCGATTTCGTTGTTTGCAAACATAACGGAAATGAGAATCGTCGTCGGACGGATTGCTGCCTGCAAATCCTCCAATCGAACCATACCATTTTCATCCACATCCAGATAAGTCACTTCAAATCCGTTCTTCTCCAGATACTCTGCCGTATGAAGAATCGCATGGTGTTCAATCTTCGTTGTAATGATATGATTTCCCTTGTCCTTATACGCTTCAGCCGTCGCTTTTAACGCCCAGTTGTCAGACTCCGAACCGCCGGCTGTAAAATAAATCTCATTTGCCTTAGCACCCAATGCATCCGCAATGATTTCTCTCTGCGTTGTAATTGCTTCCTTATTCTTAGAAGCAAAGCTATATACACTGGATGGATTGCCATAATTCTCTGTAAAATACGGAAGCATTGCTTCCACTACTTCTGATGCCACTTTTGTTGTAGCCGCATTATCCAAATAAATGACTTTGTTCATAACTGTCCCCCCTTAATTGTTGCATTTCATCTGTGATGATGTTGTATTCGGTACACACTTGCTCTCTTCCACAAGCTGCTTCAAACTAATCTCATTTACAGTCTGATTGATACTCTCATTGATTCTCTTCCACACGTACTTCGTGACACAGCCACCTGCCGCCTCACAGGAATCCTCCTGACTAAATCCCGTACATTCCACTGATTCCAGACTTCCTTCCAGTGCGCGTAGTACATCTCCTACGGAAATGTCACTGATATCCTTTGCAAGCACATAACCCCCTCCGGCTCCTCGAATACTTTTGATAATCTCTGCTTTCTTCAAAAGCGTCATCAATTGCTCCAGATAGCGCTCGGAAATGCCTTGTCTTGTCGCAATGCTGTTAATGGACACCGGCTCGATTTCACTGTACCTTGCCAGGTCAATCAATGCTCTCAGACCATATCTTCCTTTTGTAGTTATTTTCAAGGTCTCACCCTCTTTTCTTCTTAATTCCTAGCATTTTACTAGGATTTGACTTTAGTGTAGAATATCACTGTATTTTTGTTCTGTCAAGGCATAAAAACGAATATTTTAAAATGATAATGTTTTTAGGTGAAATCATGTCCAAAAACGCCATTATTAAAGGAACTTTTATTTTAACTGCCACTGGACTCTTAACCCGTTTCATTGGTTTCTTCTTCCGTTCCTTCTTAAGTCATACGTTCGGAGAGGAACAGATGGGATTATATCAACTTATTTTCCCAATCTATGCCCTCTGTTTTTCCCTGTCCTCTGCAGGAATTGAAACTGCCCTTTCCAGATGTGTGGCTCAAAAAATATCTCTCGGCAAGAAAAAGGATGCGGACCGCATACTCTACCAGGCTCTAATTATGTCACTTTCTCTCTCTCTGTCACTGGTATTCCTTGTAAGAAAATACGCGACCTTCCTTTCTATCTATGTGTTGGGAGATTTACGATGCGAAACACTACTTCGCACGCTGGCATTTGCCCTTCCTTTTTCTTCTATACACAATTGCATCTGCGGCTATTATCTCGGGCAAAAACAGACAAAGATTCCGGCTATTTCTCAGCTTATCGAACAGTTAATGCGTGTCGGTGCAGTATATATTGCTTATCAGGTTCTGCTTCGAAACGACACTCCTGTATCTATATGGGTAGCTGTGCTTGGTCTTGTAATTGGAGAATCAGTTTCCGCTCTATACTGTGCGCGATATTTTACCTCCCGTGAACACTTACATCCCGATTTGGCCGCACTTTATCAAGGCAAACATTTAAGCAGAGAACTGCTACAAATGGCTATTCCTCTCACTTCCAGCCGTATTCTGATGAATTTGTTACAGAGTATTGAAAGCATCTCCATTCCCCTCTGTCTTCAAAAGTACGGATACACCAACTCAGAAGCACTCAGTACATACGGTGTGCTTGTCGGAATGGCTCTGCCTTGCATCCTATTTCCTACAGCCGTCACAAACTCCGTATCAACCATGCTGCTCCCCACCGTTGCAGAGATACAGGCCGAGGATGATTTGCTTCATTTAAAAAAATTAATTCGCCGTGTCATTCTATTTGGTTTCGGCTTAGGCACCGTATGTGGAGTTATGTTTTTGTTCCTCGGTTCCCTTGCAGGTAAAATTCTCTTCGACAGTGCTCTTGCCGGTGATTTCATACGAACACTGGCGTGGATCTGCCCATTTATGTATATGAACACCACTCTTCTCGGCATCCTGAATGGACTTGGAAAAGCCAATCAATCATTTATCAACAACGTCTGCGGACTTGCCATTCGAATCTCCGGTGTGTGGTTCGGAATCGGTATGTTTGGAATGAATGGTTATCTGTGGGGACTTTTAATCAGCCAGTTGTTAGTGAGTCTGCTGTGCGTATCTCAGTTGGGACGCTATATGGAAAAGAGAGAGTGATACACTCTCTCTACAAAATCTTGATTACTAATTTGACAAGTGCCGGATTCACGTAAGCCTCCAACACAATCCCTGCTAAAAACATAACGACTACAAACAGTAGCTTCGCTCGATTCCACCGGCTTTCCGGATAACGAAACCAATACAAAAGCAGCATACTGTATGCCATCGCATAGAAAATTCCCTGCGGCAGTATTCCGACAAGGCACAAAAGAATACCTTTGATTCCCAGTTGCATCACTGCAGCTACGGAGATAATTCCCGCAAAACAACCACATACAAAAAGACACAGAATGACAAACAACTTTTTCCACCGAAAGCATCCAAGAATACATAGTGTAGAAAGGATAATCATTCGTGATTTAACAACATACCACAAGTATTTTTCACCAATGACATTTGTCTGTAAATATCGTTCCAGATTACTTCTCAGGAAAACTTCTGAAAACAACACATTTCCCTTTGATATTATATTTTCGTATATAATTCCAACGAAAAAGCCAACTGCTAAAAATATAATTAGAAGTTGGCCTTTATTCCTATTCAATCGCATAGAGGTACCTCCAAAAATAGATACTTCATTATATGCCTTGACATTATTTTTATTCTTGTTATTCCCTAGTTGCCGTACTTGACCGCATAAGCGAGGATCCCTGCTACCGTCTTAGAATCCATAATCTCCCCGTCAAAAATCTTTTCCTTGAGTTCTTCAACTGTGTATTTCTCAAGTTCAATCGACTCTTCCTCGTCAAACTGTTGCTTGGATGGAATCAAATCTCTTGCGACAAAGATTTGCACTACTTCGCCTGTGAATGCCGGCCAACTGTTGATAGACGCAAGCCACTCAATGTTTTCCGAACGAAATCCTGTCTCCTCCTCCAGTTCTCTTGCCACGCATTCTGCACCGCCCTCGTCTGCATAGTTCAATGCTCCTGCCGGAATTTCCAGTGTATATCTATCTAGGGCGTTGCGCCACTGACGCACCATTAAAATCTTACCGTCTGCCGTAACAGGAACTACTGCTGCACCACCATTGTGATGCACATAATCCCAGTTGGATTCACGCCCGTTTACTTCCACACGGTCTGTGTATACTTTTAAAATCTTACCTTCATAAGAAAGGGTTCTGTCTAAACGTTTAAAATTTCCCATATATACTGCCTCATCCTCTCTTACACCTACAACTTTTCAAATATATCTTTAAAAACACTTTTACCATATTTTTTATAAATTTTGACTGCTAATTCATAACAATAATTATCATCTCTTTGAGATATAACTATAATATTCATAATTTTTTTGTCGAGCACTAGTGTATAAATTACTCTAATACCTATACCTCGATATTTAATTTTAAAGAATCCCGTCAACCTATTTCCTTTTCTATTACCAAGTGGTTTGCCATAGCCTTCAGGACTCGGCAAAGGTGCTTTTGAAACTTTGAGAATACCTGCTAAAACCTGTTTTCTAACAGTTCCTTCTAATTTTTCATAGTCCTTTTTGGCTTCATCTGTTATACGTATATGCCATACCATTATTCAATTTCCACATCCTCGGCCAAGGCCTCCAACTCTTCTATGGAAAAGCCTTGTTCTTCAACGAACTCAACAAACGAGCTGGTTTTACTATACATTCTATTCTCAGCAAGTCTCATCAATCTTACCTCCTCTACTTTTTCCAACAGTTTTTCAAACTTGGCAATTTTTTCTTGTGTTTCCTTATATTCTTGAATAGAGATTACTACTGCTGTTGGCTGATTGTTTTTTAAAACAATATATTCCTTGTTGTTCTGTGCAACATCATTAAAAATTTTTCCTGCTTTACCTTGACTAAAATCCGAAATTGGAACAAGTCTTTCTGTTAAATCTAAAATTGCATTATTCA
Organism: Faecalimonas sp.; assembly: GCA_045630205.1. Classification (GTDB taxonomy): domain Bacteria; phylum Bacillota; class Clostridia; order Lachnospirales; family Lachnospiraceae; genus Faecalimonas. Next base: position 7,996 of record JAZQSP010000086.1, read on the forward strand.
TATCATTCTCTCCTTTTTTTCATTATAACTCCTATTATAAATATATGCAATATTTTAATTAGAATTTAAACTTATTTTTTAATATCTTGGTTTCTAGATGAAATATTTGTCGCGAAACAACAAAAGAACCCTTGCATAATAACAAGGGTTCTTCATTCTCTTATCTGTGACTATTTTGCATAGTCTGTAACACGCGATTCACGAATTACATTTACTTTCACTTGACCTGGATATTCCAATTCAAATTCAATCTGTTTCGAAATATTTCTAGCCATTAGTACCATGTCTGCATCAGACACTTGTTCCGGAACTACCATGATACGAATCTCTCTACCT
>JAZQSP010000087.1:0-1299 GCA_045630205.1 Faecalimonas sp.
CAACTGTTTTTCTTTTCATCCTTATTCCTCCTCAAGAGGGATAACCGGTTCCGCATAGCATCGACAATTGCAGAATTCGCCGGGGCCGTGCCTTCCTTCTCCTGGAATTTCCGGCGGGTTCGCATATTCGAAGGTCAATCCGTTCAAGGCGCGGTGCTTACTTCGAACTGATTCGTCTTCCATCGTCCTCCAAATGTAACGTGTTACACCGATACTTTGAGCGCGTGCTTTATTTATCATTGCGTTCGCTCTTGCCACCTCAGTCCTTGCAATGAGCTTTGCCCTGTTGTCTGTTATTTCTCCAAGATTCCGGATTTCCTTTTGTATCGTTTCGTACCTTTCGCCCTTCACACCTGCATTAAAGGCGATCTTTTGTGCCCTCTCCGCTGCTTCCCTTGGAAGAGAGGTAATTAAATCAACCTGCTCATTCATCCAGATTTGGGCCGCGTCTTCTGGACTTCCTTTTTTCTGGAGTGCAATTTTTGATTGCCTGCTCATCCTTTTGGAAACCTTTTTCCAGTCCTTTTCTGAATTTGCCTTCATTCTCTTTGCAACCATATCAACAGAAGTTTTTGCCCATTCGGAAAGAGCTTCTCCGTATTCAGCCAATTTTTCAACGGCGCGATCTGCACTCCCACTTTCGCGGTCAAAAAATCTGTTCACAATTCCGAAAATATTTTTCGCAATTTTTTTCAACTTACTTCCGTACTCTCTTTCAATTCCCTTCGGAGTTGCAAAAGGTGATCTAGGCATTTTCATTCACCTTCTTTCTCTTCTGCTGTTCCGTCTTTCTTCTCTTCTTCCCCGGGAATTTTCGGAACGTCAGGCAATTCCTCTTCCTTCACCTTCGAATAATCCGCGTTTGTGAAAATTCCGGTGAATTGTGAACTCTGTTTCAATTCGTCAACCGCCGTTTCTTTGTTGATGAATTCAGCGTCATAAGCTTTTTGTATCACTTCACAAATCATTGACGCATTTTCGATTTTTTCCCTCTGTGTTTCCTGCCATAAAGGATTAAACGTGAAGTTAAAACCCTTTGGGACATCCTCTTCAAACAGGTCGTTATGAATTGCCCTCAGAATCGAATAGAGCCCTTCTCTGAGGGTGCTTTCTTGCCTGCTGCGGATGTTGTCATAATACATCCGAATATCTGATTCTCCGGATGAATTCAGGCCGGCCGGCGACTGACCGAAGAGACGAACAAGCGGAATTCCCAACGCCCCGGAAATCTGTTCTCCGAATTGATACAAAGTTTCTGGAATTCCAGAGAATGAATAACTGTTCACTTGGTATTCATCA
>JAZQSP010000088.1:0-20426 GCA_045630205.1 Faecalimonas sp.
AATATAATTGAGGAGGTTCAAAATAATGTCAGAATTAACTTTTGAACAAATGTTAGAAGATTCATTCAAAACAATACGAAATGGAGAGGTTGTAGACGGTACAGTCATCGATGTAAAACCTGACGAAATCGTTTTAAATATTGGCTACAAAGCTGACGGTATCCTTGCTCGCAATGAGTACACAAACGATGCAAATGTTGATTTGACAACAGCTGTTTCTGTTGGTGACACACTCACTGTAAAAGTATTGAAAGTTAATGACGGAGAAGGTCAAGTGCAGTTAACATACAAGAGATTGGCTGCTGAGAAAGGAAATGAAAGATTAAAAGAAGCTTTTGAAAACAAAGAAGTTCTAAAAGCACAGGTGGCACAGATTCTTGGAGGAGGATTAAGTGTTGTTCTGGAAGAAGCAAGAGTGTTCATTCCGGCAAGTCTTGTATCCGATGTATATGAAAAAGACTTAAGCAAGTATGCTGGTCAGGAAATTGAATTTGTTATCAGCGAATTTAATCCAAAAAGAAATCGTGTAATCGGTGACAGAAGACAACTACTTGTTGCTGAAAAAGCAGAACTTCAAAAAGCATTGTTTGAAAAAATTAATGTGGGCGACACAGTAACAGGTACCGTGAAAAATGTAACAGATTTCGGTGCATTTATCGACTTAGGTGGCGTAGACGGATTGTTACATATTTCTGAGATGTCTTGGGGAAGAGTGGAAAGTCCTAAGAAAGTATTTAAAGTTGGAGAAGAGATTCAGGTTCTTATCAAAGATATTAATGAGACCAAGGTTGCACTCAGCCTTAAGTTCCCTGAAACAAATCCATGGGCAAATGCAGCAACAGATTACGCTGTAGGAACAGATGTAACAGGTAAGGTTGCAAGAATGACAGACTTTGGTGCGTTTGTTGAATTGGCACCGGGCGTTGATGCATTGTTACATGTATCTCAGATTTCGAGAGCACACGTTGAAAAACCATCTGATGTATTAGCAGTTGGTCAGGAAATTACTGCAAAAGTTGTTGAACTGAATGAAGCAGACAAGAAGATCAGCTTGAGCATGAAAATATTAGAATCGGTTGCTGAGGAAGCACCAGTTGAAGAGATTGCTGAAGAAGTAGCAGAAGAAGTTGCAACAGAAGAAGTTGTGACAGAAGAAGCTACGGCAGAAGAACCAATTGCAGAAGTTGTAGAAGAGACAGCTGAATAGTAAGAGTGAACAAGCTCATAACAAATAGAGACTACATGTAGTCTCTATTTGTGCTTTAAAGGTCATGTGAAAAAAATATCAAAAAGGAGAAAAAAGAATGGCATTGTTTACATTCAAAGGTGGAATTCATCCAAATGATGGAAAGAGTTTATCAAAGGATAAACCGATAGTATCTGTGTTGCCAAACAGTGATATGGTATACCCATTGTCTCAACACATTGGAGCACCGGCGGTTCCGATAGTTGAAGTGGGTGACGAGGTGCTTGTGGGGCAAAAGATTGCAGAAGCAGGTGGATTTGTATCAGCTCCGATTCATGCATCTGTTTCCGGAAAGGTCAAAGCAATTGAATCACGCTTTAATCCGACCGGAACAAAGGTGAATAGTATCATTATTGAAAACGATGGAGAATACAATGAGGTAGAATATGCTCACGTAAAACCACTTGCCGTTTTAACGAAGGAAGAGATTTTAAATTTAATCGGAGAAGCCGGCGTTGTAGGTATGGGTGGTGCAGGTTTCCCTACAAAAGTAAAACTTTCACCGAAGGAACCGAATAAAATTGAGTATGTGATTGCGAATTGCGCAGAGTGTGAGCCATATATTACAGCTGATTATCGAAGAATGTTAGAGCATCCGGAAGAGCTTGTCAGTGGTATGCGAATTGTTCTCAGACTTTTTGACAACGCAAAAGGTATATTTGGTATAGAGGATAACAAACCGGACTGCATTGAAAAATTGCGTGAACTTATCAAGGATGAACCACGCATGGAAGTAAAAGCATTAAAGACAAAATACCCGCAAGGGGCAGAACGCCAGTTAATTTATGCAACAACAAAACGTGCAATCAATTCCACAATGTTACCGGCTGATGCAGGTTGTGTGGTTGATAATGTAGAGACGTTGATTGCGATTCACAATGCAGTAACGCACGGTAGACCGGTTATCAGTCGAATTGTTACGGTCAGTGGAGATGATGTACAAGAACCGGGTAATTTCAAGGTATTGATAGGAACAAACCAACGTGAAGTTGTAGATGCTGCAGGCGGATTTATCGGAGAAGCAGAGAAGGTAATTTCCGGTGGTCCAATGATGGGCTTTGCAATGTTTACGTTAGATACACCGATTACAAAGACCTCTTCATCCATTCTTTGTATGACGAATGATACAGTTGCGCTACATGAATCAAGTGCGTGTATCAATTGCGGACGCTGTGTGGATGCATGTCCAAGTAGAATTATTCCATCCAGACTTGCTGATTATGCAGAGCGATTGAACGAAGAAGCCTTTGTGAAATGGGAAGGTATGGAATGCGTGGAATGCGGATGCTGTAGTTATGTATGCCCGGCGAAACGTCAGCTAAAGCAATCCATTGGTTCGATGAAGAAGATTGTGATTGCAAATAGAAAGAAGAGGGGGAACTAAGATATGAATGAAAATTATAATATATCGTCTTCTCCGCATATACGCTCGAAAGTAACAACCGGCAGTATTATGTTGTATGTGATTATTGCATTGTTACCGGCAACGATTTTTGGTGTGTATACGTTTGGAGTTCCTGCTCTGCTTGTTGTCTTGATTACAACTGCATCAGCAGTGCTTACAGAATATGTTTATCAGAAACTCATGAAAAAGAAAGTGACCATCGGTGACTTTAGTGCAGCACTGACAGGGCTTCTGCTGGCACTCAATCTTCCGGCAGAAGCACCTTGGTGGATGTGTGTGCTTGGTAGTGTATTTGCTATCTTAATTGTAAAACAGGTGTTTGGAGGACTTGGACAGAACTTTATGAATCCAGCGCTTGGAGCAAGATGTTTTCTACTTATTTCCTTTACAGGAAGAATGACAACATTTGTTTATGACGGTGTAACAGGTGCAACACCTCTTGCTTTATTAAAGGCAGGCGAGAGTGTGAACCTGATGGATATGCTGATTGGAAATGAAGCGGGAACCATCGGTGAAACATCAGTGATAGCAATTCTCATCGGAGCATTGTTCCTTATCGCGATGGGCATAATTGACCTTCGTATTCCTGGTACATATATTGCAAGTTTTGTTGTGTTTATTGTACTGTTTGGCGGCCGTGGATTGGACCTTACTTATATCACAGCGCATCTGTGCGGTGGTGGTTTGATGCTCGGTGCATGGTTTATGGCAACTGATTATGTGACATCGCCGATTACGAAAGCGGGACAGATTGTATATGGTATCTGTCTTGGTGTACTCACCGGATTGTTTAGACTATTCGGTGGATCAGCAGAGGGTGTTTCCTATGCGATTATTTTCAGCAATCTGTTAGTTCCGTTGATTGAAAAAATTACACTTCCGAGACCGTTTGGAAAAGGAGGAGAGAAATAATGAAAAATATTATTAAAAATACTCTTATCCTAACAGCCATTACATTGGTAGCAGGAATCCTTCTCGGACTTGTATATGAGATTACAAAAGAGCCGATTGCATTGGCAAAAGAGGCTGCGAAGAAAGAAGCATATCAACAGGTAATGGCGGATGCAGATGCATTCGATGCTTTAGAACTTATTGAAGAAGCAATCAAAGAGGTTGAGGATACAGTGGAATCTTCCGGCTGCACTATTGACGAGGTTGTAGAGGCAAAAGCAAATGGTGAAACACTTGGTTATGTTGTGACAACGACCAGCTCAGAAGGCTACGGCGGAGAGATACAGATTTCTGTCGGACTATTAGCAGACGGCACAGTCAAAGGTGTTGCGATTCTTTCTATTGGTGAGACGGCTGGACTTGGAATGAAAGCGACAAATGAAGAATTTTACGGACAATACGCAGGAAAGAATGTAGAATTCTTTAAAGTAACCAAAACAGGAGCTTCTGCTGACAATGAAATTGATGCTTTGAGCGGTGCAACTGTAACATCAAATGCAATGACAAAAGCAGTGAACTCTGCAGTTGTTTACTATAAACATGCGTTAGGAGGTAGTGCAAATGAATAAGTGTTTGGAAAGACTTACAAATGGTCTTATTAAAGAAAATCCTACCTTCGTTCTTATGTTAGGTATGTGTCCGACGTTGGCGGTTACAACTTCAGCTATTAACGGTCTTGGAATGGGACTAACAACAACAGTTGTACTTGTCATGTCAAACATGTTAATTTCGATGCTTCGAAAGATAATTCCGGATTCTGTGAGAATGCCGGCATTTATCGTAGTTGTCGCATCATTTGTTACAATGGTACAGTTCCTTCTGGAAGGATTTATTCCTAGTTTGTACGATTCGCTTGGATTATATATTCCGCTGATTGTTGTTAACTGTATTATTTTAGGTCGTGCAGAAAGCTACGCATCCAAGAATCCGGTGTTACCATCTATCTTTGATGGAATCGGTATGGGACTTGGATTTACAGTAGGTCTAACGAGCATCGGTATCGTGAGAGAGATTTTTGGCGCAGGGCAGGCATTTGGAAAACAGATTATGCCGGCATCTTTTGAACCGATTACGATTTTTATCTTAGCACCGGGAGCATTCTTTGTTCTGGCAGGACTCACAGCTCTTCAGAACAAGGTAAAATTATCTGCTGCTAAGAATGGTAAAAAAGTAGAGGCAAAAGCCGGATGCGGTGAAGGCTGCGGTAATTGTACGAATTGTGGAGGTGGCAAGTAATGGAGAAATTATTATTGATTGCTGTTGGTTCAGCACTTGTAAATAACGTTGTTCTCAGCCAGTTCCTCGGAATCTGTCCGTTCCTCGGCGTGTCCAAGAAAGTAAACACAGCGGCAGGTATGGGTGGTGCGGTTATCTTTGTAATAACGATTGCCTCATTCGTGACAAGTTTGATTTATAAATTCATTCTGACACCACTCGGCTTTGAATATTTGCAGACGATTGTATTTATCTTAGTAATCGCTGCATTGGTACAATTTGTTGAAATGTTCTTAAAGAAAGTTATGCCTCCGCTTTATCAGGCGCTTGGCGTGTACTTGCCTCTTATCACAACGAACTGTGCAGTACTTGGTGTTGCACTTACCAATGTTCAGAAATCTTACACAATCTTAGAGGGTGTGGTAAATGGCTTTGCAACCGCAGTCGGATTTACCATTGCCATTGTGATTATGGCCGGAATTCGTGAGAAGACAGAAGACAATGATGTGTCACCGGCGCTTAAGGGAACTCCGATTGTTCTTATTACAGCTGGGCTTATGGCAATTGCATTCTTTGGATTCTCGGGACTGATATAGGAGGGCAGGCGTATGAGTTTAACAGGTATTATATTAGCCGCTGCGATTGTCGGCGGTGTTGGTTTATTCATTGGTGTCTTTCTTGGAATTTCAAGCAAAGCATTTGCAGTAGAAGTGGATGAGAGAGAAGAAGCTATTATAGGAGTTCTTCCGGGTAATAACTGTGGCGGTTGTGGCTATGCAGGATGTTCCGGTTTAGCAGCTGCGATTGTAAAAGGTGAAGCTGAGATTGGTGCTTGTCCGGTGGGCGGCGCTCCCGTAGCGGCTTTGATCGGCGAGATTATGGGTCAGGAGGCAGGAGCACAGGCACGTATGACAGCATTTGTGAAATGTGGCGGAACTTGTGAAAAAGCAAATCAGGATTATAAATATTACGGCGTTGAAGATTGTACCTTCATGAGCTTTGTGCAGAACGGCGGTCCGAAGTCTTGTAATTATGGATGTCTTGGCTATGGTTCTTGTGTGAAAGCGTGTCCGTTTGATGCGATTCATATTGTTGACGGTATCGCAGTCGTAGACAAAGAAGCTTGTAAAGCATGTGGAAAATGTGTTGCCACATGTCCGAAGAACCTGATTGAATTAGTACCATATGAGCAGACACATTTGGTACAATGTAGTTCTAAAGATAAAGGCAAACAGGTTATGTCTGTATGTAAAGTCGGATGTATCGGCTGTAAGATGTGCGAGAAGGTATGTCCTTCAGAGGCGATTACAGTGACAGATAATTTGGCACATATTAATCCGGAGAAGTGTACAAATTGTGGATTGTGTGCAGAGAAATGTCCGAAGAAGATAATTTTATAGAAGTGATTTAGAGTGGCTGTCGCACTTACGAAAATATTTTCGTAGGTGCGGTAGCCTTTTTTGTTTTGTCGAGGGAATGGTCGTCAAATGGGTATAAGCCGTGCAAAGTGTCCCTTTTATACCCATAATCATTCAATTTCTTCATTTTGAATATCTTGTTTTAGCATGAATTTCTATAGGATGGTAAGTTTACTGGGGTGATACCCACGGTTTTGTGAAATCATGGGTATTGTTTGGTGTATTCGCCTGCTTTATAGAAAGTGTGCATTTAAAATGTTTCTTTTTGTCTGCTTTATAGAGTGATACTGGGTATATCATAACAAAAATATCTTATTCATACCCAGTGAACTTGACAAGATGGTCTATAGATGATAGACTAAAGAAAAAGTCTATCAATAATAGACCGAAAAAGAGCGGAGGTGCACAAATGACAGATATGAAACTTGGAGTGGTAGAAGCACATTTTGCAGATATCATTTGGAAACACGAACCTTTAAGTTCGGGAGAATTGGTCAAAATATGTAAGGAAGAACTTGAATGGAAGAAATCAACCACATACACCGTCTTAAAGAAACTTTGTGAACGTGGGTTGTTTCAAAATCAAAGTGGAGTTGTGACATCCCTTATTTCAAAAGAGGAGTTTCATAGTCTTCAGAGTGAACAATTTGTTACAGAAACGTTTGAAGGTTCTCTACCGGCGTTTATTGCTGCATTTACGAAGAGAAAACGTTTGACAGAAGGAGAAATACAAACGATCCGTGAGATGATTGATAGCATTGGGGAGGACTAGATATGGAAGATATATTTTTAAAAATCCTAAATATGAGTATCTCGGCGGGATGGTTAATAGCAATTGTTTTTCTACTGAGACTTGTCTTTCATAAAGCACCAAAGTCATTCAATTATATTTTATGGACACTTGTTGCCATTCGCCTAGTTTGTCCGTTTACGATTGAAAGTGTGTTTAGTCTTGTGCCGAGTGCGGAGACGGTTCCGTCGGAAATCATGTATTCATATGTACCTGAGGTACAGACTGGAATTGAAGCAGTTGATACGGTAATCAACCCTACGATTACAGAGCATATGGCACCGGAAATAGGAGCAAGTGTGAATCCGATGCAGATTGTTACATATGCGGCATCAGTCTTTTGGCTCGTAGGTATTGTCGGAATGTTTTTATACATGGGAATCAGTTATCTGATGCTTCGGTGGAAGGTGAGAGTATCTATGCATTTACAAGAGAATGTATGGATTTGCGATGCAATTGATTCTCCGTTTATTATGGGAGTGATTCGACCTCGTATCTATTTGCATTCTAGTATTGAGGAAGAACAGATTCCTTATATCGTTGCACATGAAAAAGAACATTTGAAATATCGCGATTATTTGTGGAAACCATTTGGCTTTGTAATCCTTGCAATTCACTGGTTTAATCCTTTGGTATGGCTTTCTTATATCTATATGTGCAGAGACATGGAAATGGCTTGTGATGAACGTGTGATACGAAAAATGGATACAGATGAAAAGAAGATGTACTCCAATGTTTTACTTGCATGTAGTGCGAAGAAACGCGTGATGTCAGCTTGTCCGGTTGCATTTGGTGAAGTAGGTGTGAAACAGAGAATCAAATCTGTTGTGAATTATAAAAAGCCTGCGTTCTGGTTTATATGTGTTGCAATTGCTGCATGCGTAATTGCAGGAGTGTGTTTCCTTACAAATCCCAAAGAAGACATAAAGAGTTCATATGAAAAATCACAAGGAAGACTGCCGGAGGGTCCGGAAGTGTATTTTCAGTATCAAAGTGATGTGTTTGGTTCTGCATACGTGAAATTGGATACCTATAAACAAACATATACCTTCAGTGTTTCACCTTTAAGTAGTCAATCTCCGCATATTGGGAATTATGAGTTAAAAGATGAACGTCTCATTCTTAAAACAAGCAATTCAGATGAGTTTGTGTTTTATGTGGGAAATCAATGTTTAATTTTTGACAAAGAGAATTCTGCCGCAGTGCCACGTTATCAATATTTTCCGGATGGAGAGAAAGCTTATTTTGATTCGGTGCCAGACAACGCAAAATTTGAATATATTAGTCCGGATCAAAGAACTGCAACGGAGTATTTGCGTATATTATTTAGTTCAGACAATGAAAGATATCAAAATTATTTAACGGCATCCAGTGGCAAATATACGCCGCTATTGATTGATAAAGACTTTTTGAATAGAGATTATAATCAAGGTTATGTTCATCTATACAGTCAATATTGTACTCAAAATGGACTTTCCAATATGCAAACTACAGGGTTGTTCACGATTGTTGACTATTTCGCGAATATTGCGAATAGCAAAGTAACATTTAAAAGCGTTAAGTTTATACCTCAGGAAGTAAAGATAAAATTAAAGAATACAGAATTATATTATTTTGTAGTTGCACTTAAGAATGTGAAGAATGGGGAGTCAGAGGAATTCACATTGAATGGACAGATATCTCTTCAAAAAAATAACGGGGAGTGGAAAGTGTCATCTATTTGGCTCAATGATTATATGCCACTCAGTATTCATGTCACAGGAAAGAATATATACGCAAGTTCAGGTGATGTTCCGATGCAACAGAAAGCAATTACAAAAACAAGTGTTGCAAATGTCAACGGAGTAAAAAAGGTTAGAGTACATGCAACAGAAGAGGTTTCCGGTAAAAAATACGTGTGTGGTGTTGAATTCCCGCTGGAATATGCCGATAAAGATAAGCGTGGACAAATCAAAGAGCATGTGGAATATTATGTAGATACAGAAGACACTAATCTTGTTGTGGGATATATGGATTTGCAGTCGGAGGATACACTTTGGGTAACGATAACTTTATTTGATAAAGATATATATGAACAAACAAGAAGTATGGATGATTCGGAGAAAAGAATCAATTTCTATATACAAAATTGGGATGATTTCTTTTGATAAGCGGGCCTATGCAAGTTTATTATATGCATAGGCCTTAAATCAATCGCGAGTATCTATAATCTCATAATCTTGAGTCACAAAAATTGCATCAATATCCTCCAAAGATTCAATTAATTTCTGTCCTGCTTCTAATCCAAGAGCAAAGCATGCTGTACTAAGTGCATCTCCATCAATAGATTCTTTAGAAAGAATTGTGACGCTAAGCAGCTTATTATCACAAGGATACCCAGTCTCTGTGTTTAAAATATGATGATATATGGTATCATCTACTTTAAAATACCGTTCGTATGAGCCGGAAGTAACTACAGATGAATCCATGACTTGCACAGAAGTAATAGTTGCATTCTGTTTATCAAAAGGCTTTTGGATTCCAATGTTGAAGTTTGTTCCGTCTGGTTTTTCCCCGATAGTTAATACATTACCACCGAGATTAATAATTGCGCTGGTGACATCTTCGCTAAGCAAGTAATCTTTCAATTGGTCGGCCATATATCCTTTGGCGATTCCACCAAGGTCAATAGCTGCTTCAGAATCAGTTAATCTTACAGTATTTCCATCTATTACAATATTTTTATAATTTACATGTGATAATGAATCTGTAATATCAACTTCAGACGGAACATTTCCGGGATTGTTTTTAATATCCCATAATTCTACAAGAGGTGCAATTGTGATATCAAAAGCACCATCTGTCAGTTCACAAAACTCAATTCCTTGTTTTAACAATTCAATGGTTGTATCTGAAACTGTCATAGGGGAACCGGCTGCTGTATTAATACGAGATATGTCACTGGTTGGAATGGTACGGCTAACTAGATTCTCGAAGTTCTTACAATAATCAAAGCAAGCGTCAATCAGTTCTTCATCTTTCGAATCGTATAATGTAATTGTAATTACAGTATCAAAATAAAATCCTGTTTTAGAAAGAGGTTCTTTTGTAGTGATAGAACAACCGCAAAGGAACATCATAATAAAACATAATAGGGCAAATCTACTTAATTGTTTCATAGAAAACCTCCAATAAATATGCAATAGTATAACATGTACAACATATTTTAGGCAATCGAACAAACAATCGAACATGTGGTTGCATATTGGAATTTGGTGTGCTAAAATGAGTGAGAAAGAGGTTTTTAATTATGAAAAAAAACGACTGGATACTTGTGGTAATTATCCTTGTTCTTGCTGGTATCGGATTCCTTATGTACACAAACCTAGGAAGACAGACTGCAGGCATTGTGAAAGTAACTGTTGACGGGGAACTGTTTGGGACATATTCACTGGAAAAAGAACAGAAAATAAAAATAAATAATTCAAATCAATTATATATCAAAGATGGTCAGGCCGATATGATTGAGGCTGACTGTCCTGACCAGATTTGTGTGGACCATAAAACGATTTCGAAGAACAAAGAAACAATTGTCTGTTTGCCAAACAAAGTCATTGTTGAGATTGTCGGCGGTGAGGATGTAGAGATAGATGCAGTGGCGAATTAGGAGGCTGTTTTGAGAACAAAAGTAGCATATTTTGGTGTATTCACGGCGTTGGCGCTCATCTTCAGTTATGTGGAGAGTCTGATACCGATTCAATTGGGAATCCCTGGAGTGAAACTTGGACTGGCTAATCTGATTATTGTGATTACACTTTACAAGATGGGTATAAAAGAGGCTTATATATTGTCTGTTATCAGAATTGTACTTGCGGGATTCATGTTCGGGAATCTGTTTGCGATTCTTTACAGTCTTGCAGGTGGCATGTTAAGTCTTGGTGTAATGTGTATATTAAAGCGAACAGACAAGTTCAGTATATTCGGAGTGAGCATGGCAGGTGGCGTGTTCCATAACATCGGACAACTTTTGATGGCTGCAATTGTGCTGGAAAGTGTCAGCATTGGATATTATTTTCCGGTGCTGCTTATATCCGGCTTAGCAACAGGGTTTGTGATAGGTGTTATATCTAATGAGATGATGAAGCGATTAAAAAAGTTATAAATGAAGTAATGTTGGAGGAACTATGGTTTCATATGTAAGAGGCGAATTGGTCGCTATTGAAGAAGAAAAAGTAATTATTGATGTAAATGGAGTTGGATTCGGTATATTCATGCCGGCGCAGTCCATGAACTATTTGCCGCAAATTGGTGAGGAAGTCAGATTACATACTTACATGAATGTGCGCGAGGATGCGATTCAGTTGTTTGGCTTTCTGACGAAAGATGATTTGAAAGTATTCAAACTGGTAATTAGTGTAAGTGGAATCGGTCCGAAGGGTGGACTTAGCATTTTGTCAGAGCTTTCACCGGATGATTTACGTTTTGCAGTGATGGCAAATGATTCGAAGGCGATTGCAAAAGCACCGGGAATTGGCAAGAAGACTGCAGAAAAGCTTATTATTGAATTGAAAGACAAACTAAGTATTGAAGATGTATTGAATAAAGTGGATGACAGTGAGACAATTGTCACGACATCGGGGGCTTCCAACGAGATTCAGTCTGAAGCAGTGCAGGCACTTGTTGCACTCGGATATGGCAATACAGAGTCAATGAAGGCTGTAAAGAAGGTTCAGACGGATGAGAATACTACAGTGGAAGAATTACTCAAGTTAGCACTTAAGAATATGATGTTTTAATTAGGCGGAGATTGAGATGAAAAAGAGAATCATTACAACAGAGAATTTAGAAGAAGATTTGAAGATAGAGAATCATTTGCGTCCGCAACTTTTGAAGGATTACATCGGACAAGAAAAAGCGAAGGGGACATTGAAGGTTTATATTGAAGCCGCCAAATCCAGAAGAGAATCCTTAGACCATGTATTGTTCTATGGACCACCGGGACTTGGTAAGACAACACTTGCAGGTATCATTGCAAATGAGATGAATGTGAATCTGAAGATTACTTCCGGTCCGGCAATTGAGAAACCAGGTGAGATGGCAGCGATACTTAATAATCTTCAAGAAGGGGATGTTCTTTTTGTGGATGAGATTCATCGTCTGAACCGTCAGGTTGAAGAGGTCCTTTATCCGGCTATGGAGGATTATGCGATTGATATTATGATTGGAAAAGGTGCCAATGCGCGTTCTATTCGTTTGGATTTACCGAAGTTTACGCTTGTTGGCGCGACGACAAGAGCAGGTATGTTGACAGCACCGCTTCGTGACCGCTTTGGGGTTGTACAGCGCTTGGAGTTCTATACGGAGAAAGAATTGCAGACAATTATCCTTCGTTCTGCGGATGTGTTGGATGTGGAGATTGAGCCAAACGGAGCCCTTGAGATGGCAAAGCGCTCCAGAGGAACGCCGCGTCTTGCGAATCGTCTGCTCAAGCGTGTAAGAGATTTCGCGCAAGTCAAATATGATGGAGTCATTACAGAGGAAGTGGCAAACTATGCACTTGATTTGTTAGATGTTGATAAATTCGGTCTTGACCATAATGACCGCAATATTTTGCTTACAATTATTGAGAAGTTCCAAGGAGGACCGGTTGGGCTTGATACACTTGCAGCATCAGTCGGTGAGGATGCAGGTACGATTGAAGATGTATATGAACCATACCTTTTGAAGAATGGATTTATCCAGAGGACACCAAAGGGAAGAGTTGCAACAGAAAGGACATATCATCATTTGGGAATTCCTTGCCAAAATGAATAAAAGAAGTTATAATAGTGAAAGAATTACAGAGGGTTTAGGAGGTTTCCATGGCAACTTCAAGAAATAGTACGGAAGTACTGATAGGTGGAAAAGTAATTACATTAAGTGGGTTTGAAAGTGAAGAGTATTTACAGAGGGTTTCTACATATCTGAATCATAAGATTGCAGAGTGTACAAGTATAGAAGGATATAACAGACAAACAGCAGAGACGAGAAGTACATTGTTGGCGCTCAATATTGCAGATGATTATTTCAAGGCAAAGAAACAGGGCGCTGTTTTGGAGAATGATGTACAACAGAAAGACAAAGAAATGTATGATTTGAAGCATGAGCTGATATCAACACAGATTCGTTCAAGCAATTTGGAGCAAGAGATTGAGCGATTAAAAGAAGAGAATCAACAATTGCAAATGCAGATTGTTAAATTAGAAACAGAAAAGAAAAATCATTGGAAATAGAATCTCGTATGCGGGATTCTATTTTGATAATTAGGTATAATGGAGTGTAGCATGACAAAAAGGGTTGAAATTCTATCACCGGCAGGTTCATATGAAAGTTTAAAAGCGGCCATTGCAGCAGGAGCAGATGCAGTCTATATTGGCGGCTCTCGTTTTGGTGCAAGAGCATTTGCAGATAACTTGCAGGAGGACAAGCTCCTAGAAGCAATTGATTATGTTCATCTGCACGGTAGAAAGATATATTTGACTGTCAATACATTGTTAAAGGAAACGGAATTGCAGGAAGAACTTTACGAGTATCTGCTTCCGTACTATAAGCATGGTTTGGATGCAGTCATTGTACAGGATATGGGTGTACTTCAGTTTGTGAAAAAGCATTTTCCCAACTTGCCGATTCATGCCAGCACACAGATGACAATTACCAATGTTCTCGGTGCGAAAATGTTAGAGGAACTGGGTGTGGAACGTGTGGTAACTGCAAGAGAAATGCAGATTGATGAAGTTGCAGAGATTAGCAGACAGACAAATCTGGAGATAGAGAGTTTTGTTCACGGGGCCCTCTGTTATTGTTATTCCGGCCAATGTCTTTACAGCAGTCTTTTGGGTGGACGAAGCGGTAATCGCGGACAGTGTGCACAGCCATGTCGTTTGCCATATAAGGTCGGAACTGACAAAGAAACGCAGTATATCATGAGTCTCAAGGATATGTGTACCCTGGAATACATTCCGGAGCTTGTGGAAGCAGGCATCTATTCCTTCAAAATTGAAGGACGTATGAAGAAACCGGAGTATGTGGCATTAGTGACAGCCATGTATCGCAAATATGTGGATTTGTATTTGAAGAATGGAAAGAAAGGTTACAGGGTGGAGCCAAAAGACCGCGAGATGTTAATGGATCTATATAATCGCGGTGGTTCTCATGGCGGATATTACCATACAAAAAACGGAAGAGATATGTTGTCTCTTGCAAGACCGAATCATGCGGGTGTTCCTGCACTTCAGGTGCTTCGAAATAGCGGAAAGAATGTATCTGTAAAGGCACTCGTTGATATTCATAAAGGAGATGTAATTGAACTTCCGGACGGTGTGGAGAATTATACATTTTCAGGTGATGTGAAAGCAGGACAGAATGTAAACATCATCACACACAAGAAACAACTATTTACAAGGGATGCGATTCTTAATCGTACAAGGAATGAACAGTTAATTACGGACATTCATGACAATATCATAAATCGTGAAGTAAAAGAAAAGATAAAAGGGAAATTAGTTCTTTCCTCGACAGATTTCGCCAAACTTACGGTGTCTTATGCTGATATCATCGTCGAGGTGACAGGTGATATTGCACAGGAAGCAATCAATCAACCGATGGATGCAGCACGCATCGAAAAACAGATGCGCAAGACCGGAAACACGCCGTTTGAGTTTGAATCTTTGGACATCGAATTGCAAGGCAATCTTTTTATGCCGATGCAGAGCCTCAATGAACTTCGAAGAAATGCATTGGGGGAATTGGAAAGACGAATCGTTAATGTGTGCCGAAGGGAGGGGAGGATCGAACCCTCATCCCCAAATATATCCGAAGATTATACAGTAATATCGGAGAAACCGAAAGAGACTGAGGAAACAGAACGCATTCATGTGTATGTAGAAAGTCTTGAACAGTTCCATGAAGCATTGGAACATCCATTTATCCGACGAATCTATTTGGACTGCAATGCAATAGATAATGCTTGGAGCAATGATTCCATTAGTTCTCTGATAGAGAAGACACTCGAAAAGGGAAAAGAAATCTATTTCTGCATGCCACATATTTTTCGAAAAGAGACTATTAAAAAATATGAAGATAATTTCAAACATATTTTTGACGTAGATTGGAATGGCGTGTTAATTCGAAATTATGAGAGTTATGAGTTCTTGAGAGAGCATGGTTTCGAGAAAAACATTGTGACAGATTACAACCTTTATCAGTTTAACAAATATGCCAAATCTTTTTGGTTGAGTCATGAGGTAGAGTCTACAACGGCTCCACTGGAACTCAATTATAGGGAACTACAAGATGTCGGCTTAGAAAGAAGTGAACTTATTGTATACGGATATCTCCCGATGATGGTTTCTGCGCAGTGTATTCGAAAGACGACAGAGGGTTGTAAAAAACAAAAAGGAACGCTTACATTCAAAGACCGCTATCAGAAGACATTTGCAGTCAAGAATCACTGTGATTATTGTTATAATATGATATACAATACAGCACCACTTGTTTTGACAGACCAGAAGGCAGAGATTGAGAACTTAAATCCGAAGGCATTGAGGCTCAATTTTACAATAGAAGATAGAAAGACGATGAAAGATATCTTATGTTTGTATGAGGATGTATTCATAAAAGGCAGCCATGCTAAGGAGCCGGATATTGAATTTACAAGAGGACATTTCAAACGAGGTATTAAGTAGGTGAAAAATTGGCAAACATTATAGTAGGGGTTGCAAAATATATGATGATTTTGCTGATTGCGTTATACGCTTATCATTGTTTTGCCATCTTCGCTTATGAAGATGACAATATGAAGAAACGTGTCATTCACAATCAGAGAGTGTTGATGTTTATGATTCACTTCATGGCATTTGCAGGCATGTATTTTAAAACCGATGAAAACAAAATCTTAATATTTTACCTTGCACAGGTACTTTTGCTTGCAGTAACTATATGGCTCTATGGAAAGTTCTATCCAAAGATGTCAAGACTGATTGTAAACAATATGTGTATGCTGCTCTGCATTGGCTTTATCATGATTACGCGATTGTCTTACAACAAAGCGGTGAAACAGTGCATGATTGTTGCAGGCTCTATGCTGCTCAGTTTCCTTGTTCCGGTTGTCATTCGGAAGATGAAGCGTTTATCGGAACTGAAAGTATTGTATGCTCTGATTGGTATTGTTGCACTTGCGGCAGTTGTCGTGATTGGTCAGGTGTCTGGCGGTGCAAAACTCGGATTTGAAATTGCCGGCTTTGGTATACAGCCATCGGAGTTTGTAAAGATTTTATTTATTTTTTTCGTGGCATCCAGCCTAAAAAAGAATACAGCGTTTAACAATGTTGTGATGACAACAATTATTGCGGCGTTTCATGTACTGATTCTGGTGATATCTAAGGACTTAGGTGCTGCTCTGATCATATTTGTTGTATATCTTGTGATGTTATATGTTGCAACAAAGAAGCCGATATACACAATCGCAGGACTTGCGGCAGGAAGTGTTGCTACAGTAGCGGCATATCACTTATTTAATCATGTCAGAGTTCGTGTTCAGGTATGGCAAGACCCTTTTGCTGTATATGACAGGGGAGGATACCAGGTTGCTCAGTCTTTGTTTGCAATAGGGACAGGCAGCTGGTTTGGCACAGGACTCTTTCAGGGCAAAGCAAACGCGATTCCTGTGGCAGATGAGGACTTTATCTTTTCGGCAATTGCAGAAGAGATGGGGCTTATCTTTGCACTCTGTTTAGTTTTGATTTGTGTGAGCTGCTATATTATGTTTTTGAATATTGCAATGCAGCTTCATAATCGTTTTTATAAATATGTTGCACTTGGACTTGGAACCAGTTACATTTTCCAAGCATTTTTAAATATCGGAGGTGTAACGAAGTTCATTCCATCTACCGGCGTAACATTACCACTAGTCAGCTATGGTGGTAGTTCTGTTATGAGTACGTTGGTTATGTTTGCAATCATTCAAGGATTGTATATTTTGAAAGAAGAAGAGGAAGAAGATATTGAAAGAAAGAGACGACAGAAGGAAGCGAGAGAACAGAGGGAACTTGCGGAACCAAGAGTTAGACATCATAACGCTCAATCTGGAAGAAGAGAGACGTCCGCGCAAAAATCCGTCCGCCAAACAAGGTCGCAAGGAACCGGACGAGCCAAAGAAAAAGAAAACAGGCAACAAAGAACTCGTTAGGGTTACCTATCTGTTTGTAGGAATCTTTCTTGCAATGATGGGATATATAGTGTATTTCAATATAATTCGTAGCAAGGATATCATTAACAGTCCTTATAATGTGCGTCTGGATTCCATGGCTGAGCGCGTTGTGAGAGGGAAAATTCTCGACAGACATGGAAATGTCTTGGCAGAGACAAAAGTCGACGAAGAAGGAAACGAACAACGTGTGTATCCTTATAGCGAACTCTATGCACATGTGGTTGGATATGATGTGAAAGGGAAGTCCGGCTTAGAATCGGCGGAGAATTTCAACTTACTTACATCTAATGCATTCTTTGTTGAGAAGATTGTGAAAGAATTCCAGGAGAAAAAGAATATTGGAGACAACGTAGTCACAACCTTAGATACACAGTTACAACAAGCAGCTTATGATGCACTTGGCAATTATAAAGGCGGTGTCATTGTGATGGAAGTCAGTACCGGAAAAATCTTATCTATGGTTTCGAAACCGGATTTTGACCCAAATAGTATTGCAACTAACTGGCAGAGCATCACAGCGGGTGAGGAGAGTGTTCTGTTAAATCGTGTCACCCAAGGTGCTTATGCTCCGGGATCGGTGTTTAAGCTAGTGACAACACTTGCATATATGCGAGAAAATAACGCTTATGCCAATTATAGTTATACGTGCGAAAGTGAAATTGTACACGAGGGTACTACGATTCATTGTGCTAAGAACCGCAAGCACGGTGAAGAGGATTTGCTTACATCTATTGCAAATTCGTGTAATACGTCATTTAGTAATATTGGATTGACACTGAATGTTACCAAGTTCCAAAATACAGCGAAAGAATTATTGTTTAATTCAAAACTGCCGAGTGTGTTGCCATATTCACAGAGTAAGTTTCAATTAAATGAGCAGTCATCTTCGGCGGAGATTATGATGACTTCCATTGGACAGGGAAAAACGCAGATGAGCCCATATCACATGGCGCTTATCACATCTGCGATTGCAAATGGGGGAATTCTCATGGAACCATACCTTGTTAATCATATTGAAAACTATACTGGAAATGTGATTGAGAAAAACATGCCTCGAAAATATTCGCAGCTGATGACATCAGAAGAAGCGTCACAGTTAAAAGAATACATGAAAGCTGTTGTGACATCCGGTACAGCGTCTGCGCTGAATGGTCAGAACTACACTGTTGCAGGAAAGACTGGAACGGCAGAGTACAGTAGTGACAAAGAGAAGGCGCATTCCTGGTTTGCAGGGTTCACCAACGTAGATAATCCGGACTTGGCAATCTGTGTCGTGGTTGAAAGTGCAGATAATTCCGGAATGAGTGCAGTAACTGTCACAAAAAAGATATTGAATGCTTATTACAATTAAATTTGGAGAAAATCTATGAAGTATTATCATGAGCTCTATATGAGTAAAGACTTGATTCCGAAAAAAACAGAGATCATAGAAAAACTAGAGAACGACAAATGGCAGATGGAAAAATATCTGATTGTTCTTGCGAAAAATAAGAGTAATCATTTAGAATATTTTCATTCGGTTCTGTTACTTCAAAAATCCATTTCCAAGGATGATTTATTTGTCGTTGGAATTGCAAATGGAGAATTGGGCGCGATGGAACTCATTGAAAAAATCACGCAGGAAGTGTATGATGAAACAAAAGGCACGGATATCAGAAATTATATCCTGCAAAAACAAAAAGAGTTTGAAGAAGGAAATGTATAGGTGTAACGATGCTACATATACTATTTTTAATTTTAAAAATAATAGGTATGATACTGCTTGTAATATTGGGAATACTGATAGTGCTCGTTTTCTCTGTGTTTTTTATGCCTGCAAACTATTTGATTCAAGCCAAGACAGAAGATGGTATCAAAGGACTTGCGTTTGAAGCAAAAGCACACTGGTTTTTACATCTGCTTACAGTTTATTATATATACAGAGACAAACAGTCCGATTGGCAGGTGCGGATTGGATGGAAGACGTTTAATCACAAAGATCACGAATCATCTCTTCGAACTGCAAAGAAAGATGAGTCCAAAAAGATAAAATGTACAAACTTAAAAATATGTGATAAAATAAAATCATTCTGGAAAACAAAGGAAAAAGTCACTTTATTTCTTACGGACGATGTACATGTAGAAGCATTTAAAATCGTGAAAAAAGAGATTGGAATTCTTGCAAGGCATTTGCGCCCGCGGAGAATCAGAGGCTTTGTTAGATTTGGATTTGAGGATCCGTATCGAACAGGACAGGTGCTTGCAGGACTTAGTATCTTATATCCGTTTTACGGTGAACATGTAGAGATTTATCCGGATTTCGAACAGAAGATATTAGTGGGTGACTTGTACATCAAAGGACATATACGCATGGTTCATCTTGCAACACTTTTATGGCGACTGTTCTTTAATCGTTATATTAGAAAAACATATACAGATTATAAAAAAGTTAAAATCAAAATAAAGGAGTAGTTAAAATGTCAGAAAACAAATTTAATTCAACGGTAGCAGCATTATTTACAGGAATGGATAGTGTGGTTTCATCAAAGACGGTAGTAGGAGATGCGATTCACATTGGAGAGACCATTATTTTACCGCTTGTAGATGTATCGTTTGCAGTGGGTGCAGGTGCATACAATGAGGAGAAGAAAGAAAAAGGAGCAGGCGGTCTTGGCGGCAAGATATCTCCAAGTGCTGTTCTTGTGATTCAAAACGGAAAGACAAGACTTGTCAATATCAAGAATCAGGACACCATTACAAAGCTTCTCGATTTGATTCCTGATGTAATGGACCGTATTTCTGATAAAAAAGATGGAAAAGTGACAGAAAAAGATGTAGATGCTCTATTAAACGAGGCTGACAAGAAATAAGGTCAGGCTATCTGCATATAGTATAGTAAGAGATTATATGGGAGTCAGACATGAAACGAGTCTTAGGATTTGCAATCTTTTTTATTGCAATTGGCATCATTGCCAGTATGATGCTTAAGAACACATTTATAGAAGTTCTTATCGTGATGATATGTCTGCTTCTGGGTTATAACTTATTTTGTTGTTAATAAAAAAACGAGATGTCTCCACACATCTCGTTTTTAATATGTTCTGTAATCCATTAAGCACGTTCTACTTTGCCTGATTTTAAGCAAGAAGTACATACATACATTTTTTTAGAACCACCTTCTGTTTTAACTCTTACAG
>JAZQSP010000089.1:0-1465 GCA_045630205.1 Faecalimonas sp.
TGATTGTCACGTCCTTACCTTCTCTAAGAACGATACCTTTTCCAATCTCAAACTTGTAATCTTCGTTGTCGTTGATTACCGGTACTGCCAAACGTCCGAAACGCATGTATACAGGTCCTTCATATTCATAAGCTGCCTTTACGGCTGCTCTTGCTTCAATATCATCTGCCGGGTTTAATACTACCATTCCCGGAATCGTTCTCATAAGAGCGATGTCTTCGTTACACTGATGCGTTGCACCGTCTTCACCTACAGAGATGCCGGCATGTGTTGCACCGATTTTAACATTAAGGTGAGGGTAACCGATAGAGTTACGAACCTGTTCAAATGCACGTCCTGCTGCAAACATTGCAAATGAACTTGCAAATGGAACCTTTCCTGTAGTAGCAATACCTGCTGCTACTGCCATCATATTTCCCTCTGCAATACCACAGTTGATGTGGCGTTCCGGAAATACCTTCTTAAATGTACCTGTCTTTGTTGCTCCTGAAAGGTCTGCATCTAATACTACCAAGTCAGGGCATGTTGCACCTAATTCTGCAAGTGCATTACCATAACTGTCTCTCGTTGCGATTTTCTTTACTTCTGACATAATGCTTCCCCCACTTTCTCTAAGTCTGCCATTGCAATTTCAAACTCCTCATCATTTGGAGCTTTTCCATGCCATCCTGCATTGTTTTCCATAAAGGAAACGTCTTTACCTTTGATTGTCTTTGCAATGATTGCGGTTGGTTGTCCTTTTGTTTCTCTTGCTTCCTTCAAAGCTTTCGCAATCTGTTCGAAGTCATGTCCGTCGATATTGATTACATGGAAGTTGAATGCTTCGAATTTCTTATCGATTGGATATGGTGAGTTAACGTCAGCAATGTTTCCATCGATTTGAAGTCCGTTGTTATCTACGATTACAACTAAGTTATCTAATTTTCTGTGGCCTGCAAGCATTGCTGCTTCCCAAACCTGTCCTTCTTGGATTTCACCGTCTCCGAGAAGTGTGTATACGCGGTAGTCGTCGTTTGTTAATTTTGCTGAAACAGCCATACCAACTGCTGCTGAGATACCTTGTCCGAGTGAACCAGATGACATATCAACACCAGGGATGTGCTGCATACATGGATGCCCTTGTAAATAAGAGCCAACGTGACGGAGTGTCACAAGGTCTTCCACAGGGAAAAATCCTCTCTGAGCGAGTGTCGCATAGTATCCCGGTGCAACGTGACCTTTTGATAATACAAAACGGTCTCTGTCCGGTGCGTCCGGATTCTGAGGGTCGATGTTCATTTCCTCAAAATATAAATAAGTAAAGATGTCTGCTGCCGATAAAGACCCGCCCGGATGTCCGGCCTTTGCACTATGTACAGAGGTGATGATACCCTTGCGGACTTCATTTGCAATTTTTTGAAGTTCTAAAGTCTGCATAATAACTATTCTCCTTTGAATTGTTAATAAATGTTATAAACATAACATT
>JAZQSP010000090.1:0-1518 GCA_045630205.1 Faecalimonas sp.
TGGTTTACCGGTTGTGGCGCCAGCTGCACCGCCGGGTATCCACGTTCGGTTAGGATAAGCGCTGAAAGCATCTAAGCGCGAAGCCATCTTCAAGATGAGACATCTTTTGAGGGTCGTGGGAGACTACCACGTTGATAGGCCGCAGGTGTAAAGGCAGTAATGTCATAGCCGAGCGGTACTAATAGCCCGACATCTTCCTCTGTGAGTTCTTCGATATGCTGCGACTGTGATATCAGGCATGTATATCGGAGCAATAAAGAGAAGTAAGCCATGAAAGCAGAAGTAGAACACAACTGATAGGTCTCAAAGTCACCAAGTATTCTTTTCTCAGAAACATATTGTGGCGGTTATAGCGGTGAGGATCCACCTCTTCCCATTCCGAACAGAGAAGTTAAGCTCACCATCGCCGATGGTACTGCCCCACCAGGTGGGAGAGTAGGTAGCTGCCACTTTCTTATACAGGAACCCTGATATCTTAGGATATCGGGGTTCTTTTGTTATGCGTGGTGGTGTGTCTGACCCTGTATCTGAGCATCAATCTGTAACGTGTTGATCCCAAGGGTTATATGTAAGGTCCTTGCTCCCCGTTGTCGGCAAGGAGAACATGTAATCTTCTGGCTGGCAGAAGGTTGCGGTGTGTTGACTGGAATCTATCCCTCAGTGACCGGTAATCCTATCCCGGACAAGACATCTTACGGTTCAGATCCACAGTCTGTGCAATGTCTCTGAATTTTCAAACCTGTCAGCTAAACCACTGAGCCACGGTTCCTTTTATTTTGTGATATTCCCTGCAGGGGGATTGCAGTTCCGTTATGATCTTTAACCACCGATCATGTTTATCTTCTATTTCTTACATAAGTCGTGCGGAGAATTGTAATCACGTCATTGCGAGGCCTGTAGGGCCGTTGCAATCTGTCTGTTCAGGTCACTATGAGGTTGAGCATTCCCATTCGGTGTACATGTAGCAGAGTGTTATACTAAAAGCTCAACCTGTGTGCAAGAGGGACCTTTGAGCAGCCGGATATCTAATCTAGACCATTAAATTGATAAGTCAGCTGCTCAGCCTTATTGAAATAATGACTACCTGCTTGCAATCATTACTCTCTGATCTATTAGTTTTGTTGTTTTATATTAACTTCGACCATTACCTAACAATTTATTCTTCAGGTATCAATTAATACATTTTTACTTTAAAAATGAAATATTTTAAATCTATCTGATTTTCAACTATTTAGCGTCTTGTTGAGATTTTATATTGATAAAAAGCTTTAAAAAAGTTAAAATATTTTGCGGAAAAATTTGGAAGTAAAGAAAAAAGTCGTACCTTTCCACTCCCATTTGAGAAAAGGGGGTCTCAGCCGAGACGAAACTCAACTAAAAGTTCATTGAAAAGACTGATTTACTGTACAAGAAGCAAGTACCGAGAAAATACAATTTATCGAGAAGCGTTAATTTCTTTGTGAAATTATAAGTGTCAGTGACAAGCTAAGAATTATATATTATTATACAATGAAGAGT
>JAZQSP010000091.1:0-5191 GCA_045630205.1 Faecalimonas sp.
TCCGTTACACAATAACTCATCTGATTTTGCTGTACATGGGTTTGTAAGAAGCTTATCTTTTGCTAACAAACCAATTGCTTTTACAGCTGCAGCACCTGCCTGTGCTACTGTCTCAGGGATATCTTTTGGTCCCTGACAAACTCCTGATAAGAACACACCTGCTGTCGGTGATTCTACCGGACGAAGTTTTGCATGTGATTCTGTGAGGAAGTTGTTCGTATCAATACTTGCTGTCAGCATCGTAGCGATTTTACGAACATCCGGATTTGGTTCAATTGCTGTTGCAAGAACAACCATATCTGCTTCCTTCATAATTTGCTTGTTGTCTAAGAGGTCAACGCCCTGTACAAGGAGTTTTCCGTTTGGCTGAGGAATAACCTTACCAACCTGACCTTTGACATAGTTTACACCGTAATCTTCTACGGCTCTTCTGTAGAACTCATCGAAGTTCTTACCTGGGGTACGAACATCAATGTAGAATACAGTAACGTTTACATCCGGATATTTGTCACGGATTAACATTGCATGTTTTGCTGTGTACATACAACAGATCTTAGAACAGTAGCTCTTTCCTCTGCCATCAGCACAACGGCTGCCTACACATTGGATGAATACCATTTCCTTTGGATGTTTTCCATCAGAAAGACGTTCCAAATGTCCTTTTGTAGGACCGGCAGCGTTCATTACACGCTCTAATTCAAGTGATGTGATAACATCCTTGCTCTGGTTGTATGCATACTCATCATAGTTGTCAAGTTTGATGGTATCAAAACCTGTTGCAACTACGATTGCACCGTATTTCTGTGTTAAAATCTCGTCCTTTTGTTCGTAGTCAATAGCACCTGCCTGACATACTTTTGAACAGATACCACACTTACCTGTCTTCATCTTGATACAAGCTTCTGTATCGATAACCGGTACGTTTGGAATCGCCTGTGCAAATGGTGTATAGATAGCGCTTCTTGTATTAAGTCCACGGTTGAATTCGCTAAGTGACTTCTTAGATGGACATTTTTCCTGACAAACACCACAACCTGTACATTTATTTGCATCTACGTATCTTGCTTTCTTGCGGATATCTACTGTGAAATCACCTACGAAACCAGATACTTTTTCCACTTCACTATATGTATAGATTGTAATCTTTTCGTGAGCTGCAGCCTCTACCATCTTCGGTGTGAGGATACATGCTGAACAGTCAAGTGTTGGGAATGTCTTGTCTAACTGAGACATTCTACCACCGATACTTGGTGTCTTCTCTACAATATCTACTTCGTATCCTGCATCTGCAATATCAATTGCTGTCTGGATACCTGCGATACCACCACCGATTACAAGTGCACGTTTTGTAACTAAGCTCTCGCCCGGTTTTAATGGTGCGTTTAAGTTTACTTTTGCAATTGCTGCTCTTGCAAGGATAACAGCTTTTTTTGTAGCCTCTTCTACATCCTTGTGAATCCATGAACAGTGTTCACGAATGTTTGCAATCTCAACCATGTATGGGTTAATGCCTGCTCTTTCAGCTGCATTTCTGAATGTGTTTTCATGCATACGTGGCGAACAAGAACATACAACGATTCCTGTTAAGTTCTTTTCTTTGATTGCATCCTGAATCTTCGCCTGTCCTGCTTCAGAACACATATACTGGTAATCTTCTGCATGAACAACGCCCGGCTCTAAAAGAGCCATCTCTGCAACTTTTTTCACGTCTACCGTTGCTGCGATATTGCTACCACAGTGGCAGACAAATACTCCTATTCTCTGCATGTGACTTACCTCCTGTATCTTCTGAATGCACTAACCAAAAGTTGTTGTGGAAGTTCTTCATCAAGAAGCTCCGGAACTTCATCCGGTGAAAGGTATGTAACGCCTTTTTCACGAACAACAATTTGTCTTGCTGCGTCAATTAATTTTGCCGGTTTTACATCTCTTGGGCAACGCTCTAAGCATGCAAAGCATGAGAGACATTTCCAAAGTGATTTTGATTTTACTAAACTTTCCACGTCTCCGTTTTGTACATAAGATACAAACTGATGTGGTTTAATGTCCATCTCGTTGAAGGATGGGCAGGAAGCAGAACATTTTCCACATTTCATACATTTGAGTGGATTCACGCCGCTGATTTCTTTGATTTGATCAACTTTATTTACGTGACTCATTAGATTTCTACCTCCTCTTTTACTCCGAGCGCCTCAGCCAAGAGTTCTGTAAAGTATACAACAGGAATCTTGCCTTCTGTGCTCTTATTAAGGTTATACATGCAAAGAGGACAAGCCGTAATTAACATTTCTGCGCCGAAGCCTTCTGCGCTGTCAATTATCTTGTCGCACATGTTTTTCGCCATCTCTTTTTCTTTTAATGATATGTATCCGCCACAGCATTCATTGCGGTATGGGTACACAACCGGTGTTGCTCCGATTGCACGGATAAATTCTTCGATGATGGTTGGATTTTCAGGATTATCGAATCCCAAAACTTTTCCCGGACGAAGAAGCAGGCATCCGTAGTATGCTCCGATTTTCTTGTCCTTCAGTGGATTAACCACTTTTTCTTTGAGCTTATCAAAACCAACTCTGTCGCGGAGTACTTCTAAGAAGTGCAATACTTCTGTCTCGCCGGCATATGGTTCCTCGAGCTGCATGTAGTTGTTTGCTCTTGTGCGAATGTCTTCTACATTCTTCATGTCATCATTCACGCGTTTTACAACGTGGTGACATGCTGAGCAAAGTGTTACTAAGTCGTGTGCCTTTTCTTTTGCAGCATTCAGTGTACGAACTGAAGATAACTTAGAAGCAATTTCGTCAGTACCGAGTGGGTATACCCCACCGCAGCACTGCCAATCTTCAATCTCTTCTAATTCGAAACCTAATGCTTTAGCAGAAGCTCTGGCATATGCATCCAGATCTTTTGCTTTGTTTTTGAGGGTACATCCTGGATAATAACTGTACTTCATATCAATTCCCTCTCCTATTTTATAGCATTCTAGTATATATTAGATTTCAATCTGTGAAATAACAGCTTTAAGAGCGTCTGCACTTGCTTTCATCTTCTCTACTTCTTCATCTGTTAATTCTACAAGCACTTTTCCCTTGTATCCGTCAGGACCAATAAGTGCCAACGTACTCATACAAACATCTTCAATACCATATTCACCATGCATCATTGTAGAAACAGTTGTCATAGAATCTGATGCTGCAAGAAGTACATTACATAATTGAACAACGGATGCAGAAACAGCATAAAATGTTGCTCCCTTATTTGCGATAATCTTACCACCTGATTTGCGAACGTATTCAATCATAGCATCTTTATCAACCGGCTCAACATCAATACCACTTGTTTTTGCAACTGACGGATAGCTGTCAACAGGAACTGCTGCGATTGTTGCACAACTCCATGGGATGAAAGAAGAATCACCATGTTCACCATAAATGTAAGCGTGTACGTTTTTCTGGGCTACATTAAAATGCTCAGAAAGACCGCAACGAAGTCTTGCTGTGTCAAGAACTGTACCAGAACCGATAATTTGATTCTCCGGAAGTCCTGAAACTTTGTGGAATACATATGTCATAACATCAACCGGATTGCTTACGATAATATATTTAGCATTTGGAGCTGCTTTTACAATGTCCGGCGCAATACTCTTTAAGATATTAACGTTTGTCTGTGCTAATTCAAGTCTTGTTTGACCTGGTTTACGAGCGATTCCCGATGTGATAATAACGATGTCAGAATCTTTTGCATCTTCGTAGTCACCTGCCACGATAGAAATTGGGTTTCTGAAGTAAGTTCCCTGGATAATGTCCATCACTTCTCCTTCAGCTTTGTTTTTGTTAATATCGATCAGTACAAGCTCTGATGCGATATCTTGGTTTGCTAAAGTATACGCGATAGTTGAACCTACACTTCCAGCACCAATAATAGTAATTTTGCTGCTCATAAGCATCCTCCTGTATTGTTTTTTTTTTAACAATCTTGTTTTTTTAAAAATGAGTTACAGAAACTCATCCCTTACATGATAACATATGTATCTTCCATATTCAAGCAAAAATATATCTAGATTTGACAAATATTTATAGTTTTTTTTGTGAGATTTTTCCATTTGTTTATTTTGTATATATAAAAAGGAAATTCAAGGGATGGAATAAATGATTCAATTATTCCATCCCCGTTATTTTAAACTATTCTATTTCCCTGTAGAACCAAATCCACCAACACCTCGAACAGTTTCGCTTAACTCCTCTACTTCATCAAACTCCACTCCCAGGAAAGGAACCACCACGAGCTGAGCAATCTTCTGTCCCGCCTTGATTTCGCGAACAACTTCTCCATCATTGTGAAGTGCTACTTTCACTTCCCCGCGATAGTCTGCATCTACAACGCCCACACAGTTTGCCGGGCGAAGTCCTTCTTTGGAAGATAAACCGCTTCTTGCGAAAATGCCTCCGAAATATCCTTCCGGAATCTCCATTGCTAGTCCGGTTCCGATCATCTTTGTCTCGTGTGGTTTGATTTCCACATTATCTGCAACATCTGCAAACAAGTCGTAGCCTGCTGCGTAAGCACTTCCTCTTTCAGGAAGAATTGCTGTCTCTGTTAATCTCTTAATATTAATCTTCATATAATACAATGTTCCCTTCTGCTAATGTCTTTTGTACATCAATCACTCTCTGGTTCGTGCTTCCTACCCAGTGAGTGTTTTCATCTTTCTTATCAACTTCAAATTCGCCGTCACACAGCACATCAAGATATGGGATCACTCGCATATGCTTCACTTCTTCCCATGTCCCTCCGGTATAAAGCCATATTGATTTATTCGGAAATTGTCCTCTGATTTCCTTCGCCAACTCGGCTACGTCATAAGCATTGCTGATATGTAACGGATCACCACCGCTGAAGGTGATTCCATGCACATAATCTTTCTTCAGTTCTTCAAAGATTTCCTGCTTTGCCGCCTCGTCAAACTCAAGTCCACCATTCGGATCCCATGTGATTGGATTGTGGCATTCCTTGCAGCAATGGGAGCAGCCTGCAACCCATAATACAACGCGCAGGCCCACACCATTTAACATGTCATCTTTTGTAATATTGTGATATCTCATTCCTACATACTTTTCCTTTCTTCAATTTCTGCCATCTTGGCATCATTCAGACGCGTATCACCTTTTACGCGGGAGTATGATAAATATCC
>JAZQSP010000092.1:0-31195 GCA_045630205.1 Faecalimonas sp.
CATTTTGTGTACCTCCTTGTGGTATTTGCGGGGATTTCCCTCCCACTTATTTTGTTACATTTTTTTAACTTCTGAGAATTGAATCTCAACTGGGGTCTCACGACCGAACAGTTCTACATTGATTGTCAGGGTCTGTTTCTGTTTATTAACTTCCTTAACCATGCCGACTGTGTCTTTCCATGCTCCGGAAGTAACAACAATCGTTTCACCGATTTCGTAGTTTGAAACAACCTCTGCATCCATAATTCCTAAAGCATCAATCTCTGCATCTGTAAGCGGAACCGGTTTTGATCCCGGACCAACGAATCCAGTAACGCCTCTGGTATTTCTTACGACATACCAAGTGTCATCGTTCATAATCATGTGAATCATGACATATCCCGGAAACATCTTTTTAAGTGATGCCTTTTGCGCTCCGTTCTTAAGTTCTACAACTTCTTGCATCGGAACTCTTACTTCCAAGATTTGATCCTCAAGGTGTCTGTTTTCAATTGTCTTATCAATGTTTGCTTTTACTTTGTTCTCATACCCTGAATAAGTATGAACAACATACCATTTTGCTTCTGACATAAAATCACCTTTCTACCCGTCGCAGCCTGTTATCTCACTAAGAAATCAATGCCGTATTGAATCAAAGCATCAACAACTGCAATGATTGCTCCCAGGATAACAGAACATGTGATAACTGCTACCGTCTGTTTTGCAAGTGTTTTTTTATCCGGCCAAATGATTTTCTTTAACTCTGCTTTAAGACCTTTGAACCAGCTTTTCTTTTTTGGTTTTTCTACTGTAGTTTCAGACATAACATTCACTCCTTTCAACGATATTATTTCGTCTCTTTGTGTAATGTGTGTGACTTACAGAACTTACAGTATTTCTTTGTCTCCATACGTTCAGGATGATTTTTCTTTTCCTTAGTAGTATTGTAGTTACGTTGTTTACATTCTGTACATGCCAATGTTATTCTTGTACGCACAACTTCCACCTCGCTTTTTTCTAATAGATTAACGTGTTACACGGTAGTTTGCGAGACTACCTAAATTTAGGCATAAAAAAAAGACCTACTTCCATTCGCCCGTATATCTTATCATAGTTGCAAGTATGAGTCAAGTACTTTTTTTCACAGATGCGAATTCGAACTTGTGAGTAAATTGTATATGGAAAAATTTGTCATATTTTGGTAATATTAAACATTTTCCAACTTTTTTTGGCGAATTTATAGCCAAAATAGCCAAAAGGGACTATAATAAATGTAGTTAAAGAGAAAGAGAGGATTCGCCATGAAGAAAAACAATATGTTAGCGATGATTCTGGCAGGGGGCCGTGGATCTCGTTTGCATGACTTAACTAACAAAGTGGCCAAACCGGCCGTTTCATATGGTGGCAAGTATCGCATTGTAGACTTCCCGCTCAGCAACTGTGCCAACAGTGGTATTGACATTGTTGGTGTACTGACACAATATGAATCTATTTTATTAAATAGCTATGTAGCTGCAGGAGGACGTTGGGGTCTTGATGCTAAGGATAGCGGTGTGTTTGTATTGCCGCCTCGTGAAAAAGCAGATGCTAACCTCGACGTATACCGCGGTACGGCAGATGCCATTTCACAGAACATTGACTTTATCGATGCTTATGAACCGGATTATGTTCTGATTCTTTCCGGTGACCACATCTACAAGATGGATTACGCTGATATGCTCACGGAGCACATCGAGAATAATGCAGATGCAACGATTGCGGTAATCGAAGTTCCAATAAAAGAAGCAAGCCGTTTCGGTATTATGAATACGAACGAAACCGGACGTATCGTGGAATTCGAGGAAAAACCACCGGTTCCAAAAAGCAATCTTGCTTCAATGGGTATCTACATATTTACATGGAAACTGCTTCGCCAAATGCTTGTAGAAGATATGGAAAAAGAAGATTCTAACCATGATTTTGGCAAAGACATTATTCCTACCTTATTGAATAATGGTGGCAACCTGTTCGCCTACAAGTTCAAGGGATATTGGAAAGATGTTGGAACAATCGATTCACTCTGGGAAGCAAACATGGATCTTTTAGACGGAAACAATGAGCTTGATTTGGGCGATTCCAGCTGGAAGATTTATACAGAAGACGTAACAACATTGCCTCAATACATTGGAGCAAACGCTGAGATTAAACGCGCTTATATCACACAGGGTTGTGTCATCAACGGTGAGGTGAAAAACTCTGTATTATTTACAAGTGCAAAAGTAGGGGACGGAGCAAAAGTTCTTGACACAGTATTAATGCCGAATTCCATTGTAGAAGACGGGGCCGTAGTCAATCGCGCTTTGATTGCCGATGGTGTTAGAATTGGAAAAGGTGCTATTGTGGGAAGTGCTGACAGCGAAAATATTTTATTAGTAGCAACTGATATAAAGGGGGTAGAATAACATGGCAAAAGCATTTGGAATTGTTAACACATCCGGAAACCATATATGGGTAGAAGGAATGCAGGACTACCGCCCTATCGGTGCTTTCTCCTTCCTGGGAAGATATCGTATTACAGACTTTCCTATTTCTAATATGAGTAACAGTGACATTGACCGCATTCAGGTATATGCCGGTTCAAATCCTCGTTCTCTTATTGAGCATCTTGGAAGCGGACGTCACTATAATATTAACTCAAAGAGAGGTAAACTTCAGATTTTGTTTGCCGAAAGTCAATCAAAAAAAGATATCTATAATACAGATATCGCAGCTTTCTGGGAGAACTTAGACAGCATTCAGAAAATGAAAGAAGAATATGTTGTCATTGCACCTAACCACATGATTTACGTGATGAGTTTTAGAAAATTATTGAAAGAACACGAAAAATCAGGTGCGGACATTACACTTCTGTATCATTCCGTAGATAATGCAAATACGGATTATCTCAACTGTAATTACCTTACTCTGAATCGTCAGAACGGCGTACTATCAGTAGCAACCAACAGGGGTACCGAAGCAAGCCGAGATATTTTCATGGATACTTATGTAATGAAAAAAGACTTGTTTATCAAACTGATTCAAAAGGCAAGAGAGCTGTCATCCATGTACACACTTGCTCAGATTGTAAATATTGAGTGTGAAGAACTTGATATTCGCGGATATAAACACGAAGGTTACTTTGCAGCTATTACAAACTTCAAGAGTTATTATGATGCCAACATGAAAATGATTGATTATGAGGCAACTAAGGATTTGTTTATTCCTGAATGGCCAATCTACACAAGAACAAATGACTCTTGCCCAACACAATACTGTGAGACAGCAAATGTAAAAGGCTCTGTAGTTTCAAACGGTTGTGTGATTGAAGGAACGGTAGAGAATTCCATTATTGGTCGCGGTTGCGTGATTAAGAAAGGGACTGTGATTAAGAACTCCATTATCCTGCCAAGCTCACGCGTAGACGAAAACATTCATGTTGAAAACTATGTTGTTGGAAAACATTCGAAAGTAATTCACTGTAAAGAATTGATTGCCGATGCCGATACACCTGGATATGTAAGACGTGGGGATACATTATAATATAAGAAGATAAATTAATTAGGAGAGTTACCATTTGGCAACTCTCCTTTTTCGTGCTCTAAAATTATTCTTCTGCTTTCTCATCCCAGTAAGTGCAGTCATCTCTTCCAATCACTTTTGATGTAAACGGTGTTCCATCGTTCTTCTTATAGTGCTTTGTTGCACGGAACACGTATTTCGCACCTACATACACGATTGGTACGTTGAAGTACACAATCAGAATATTTCCTAAATCTGAGAACGCCCACAGATTACCGAGTTCCAAACCCGCAATATTGCAAAGGATACCAAAGGCAGCTACGAACAGACAAATCCAACGAACCGCGTTAATGCACACCTTTGAGGTGCTGATACGGTTTGCAACAATCTCTGAAAAACTAATCATTCCGAGGAGACAAGTGTATGCAAACAGACAGAAACAAAGGCTTACAAGCACTGACATCACTGCATTGAGTGCTGTTCCCGGAGTCAATGTCGCAACTGACTCTGTAAACATCGGGAGCTTGTCAAGTGCTCTCCATGCTTCTCCGCCGTCACCAAGCCAACAGTGTGCCATAACGACTACGAATCCTGTGAGCGTACAGATAACGATTGTATCTAAGAATACGCCAAGGGATGATACAATACCTTGCTCACATGGGTGTTCTGCGTCCGCAGCAGCAGCCGGCATCGTAATGGTACCTTGACCGGCCTCATTGGACATAAGCCCTCTCTTGACACCCTGCGCCAACACTGTACCAAATGCACCCCCAAATACTGCCTCCGGAGTAAATGCGCCACCGAATACTGCTTTAAAGAAAAATGGAATCTGTGTGAAATTAATCAGTATTAGAGAGACAACCGTAAGCACATATACGACTGCCATCACAGGAACCATCTTGTCTGTCCATTTTGTAACCTTTTTAATTCCGCCAAATGCAATGATTGCCGTCGCGACAATCACAATTGCTCCTACTATGTAGTAAAGAAGCGCATCGGAAGCTATAGTGGTTCCTGTTACTGTCTCTGCAATTCTTCCCACTGAAGATACGACATTGAATCCTTGTGCAGGGAGACAACACAATGCATACAAAATATATAATACAGATAAGAAGATTCCTATCCACGCTTTGTTGCCAAGCAATTTTCGTCCGTAGAACGGAAGCCCACCGACAAACTCATCGTCTTTTTTCTCTTTGAAAATCTGTGCCAATGTACCTTCCATATAAGCAGTCGCCATTCCAAAGAATGCTGACACCCACATCCAGAAAAGTGCACCCGGGCCACCAACTGCAATTGCGCCGGTTACACCGATAATATTTCCCGGTCCGACACGCATCGCCGTACTCAGGAAGAAGGACGCAAGCGGTGAAATACCTGTCTTCGCATTTCTCTTCTCTACCAGTGTCTTCACACCTTTTTTGAAATGTGTCACCTGAACAAACCCCAATTTAAAACTAAAGAAAAGTCCCGAACCAATCAATACAATAATCGCCAGAGAGAGATTTCCAAGGAGCGGTATCTTAGCGTACCACTCAAAATTAGTCGGGAAGTCCCACAGGAAATCTGACACCGGCGTTACGAAACTGAAAATGTTATTGATGGCTTCAAAAATTGCTTTCATAGTGCATTCCTCATTTCCATAATATATCTTATTATAACATTCTTATGATAGGTTTACAATTAGAAGAATGTGAGAGAATACATTTATAAGAAGGGAAGTGATGGTTTTGAAAAAAAATATTGCAAAAACATATTTTATAGACATACTGGCAGATATTATAGGGTGTTTATGCGCCTCCATTGGCATCTACAACTTTGCGGCCGCATCGGGATTTCCGGTCACCGGTGTATCTGGAATTGCTCTTGTGTTCTATTATTATTGGCATTTGCCGCTTGGTTTAGTAACCATGGCACTCAATGTTCCGATTATTCTGATATGCGGACGAATCCTCGGTATGAAATTTGTATTGCGCTCACTAAAAACTATGCTGATATCCATGTTCTGCATGGATGTTATAGCACCGCTTCTTCCTGTGTATCAGGGTGAGCTAATACTGTCCTGTATCTGCATGGGTATTTTCTCCGGAACCGGCTATGCGCTCATCTATATGCGAGGCTCATCCACAGGTGGCAGCGACTTTATCACGATGTCAATTCGCGCCAAAAAACCGCACCTATCCCTTGGCAGAATCATCATGACATTAGATTGCTCCATCCTACTCATCTGCGGATTCCTAATAGGCGGAAATATAGACAGCATTATCTACGGCCTTATTGCAACATATATTGTTTCTGTTGTGGTTGATAAGGTGATGTACGGACTGGATGCCGGAAAGATATCCATGATTGTAACTGATCATGGGAAAGAGATTACCGATAAAATATACGAACTAACCGGACGCGGTGCAACCTTGCTCAGAGGTTCCGGAAGCTATTCACAGGATGATAAACAGGTTGTCATGTGTGCCTGCAGCTACAAACAGATGCATGTCGTACAGCGCGCAGTAAAAGAAGTAGATAAAAACGCATTTATGGTAATCATGGAGGCTAATGAAGTAAGAGGAAAAGGATTTAAGCCTCATTAGATTTATTTATAGAAAAAAGACTTGCAAAGCACTGGCAAATATTACTATACTAGACATATATTTACTTGAAATGAGGAATAGACTTATGAAAAAAAAGATAAAATCAGGACTTCTTGTTCTGGCAGGAATTTCTATGGTTGCTGTTGCAATCAGCATGTTTTTAGTTCCAAATAAAATCGTTAACGGAGGCGCGTCTGGTCTGGCAACGATTATCTATTATACAATAGGAATAAAACCATCGATATCAAATGCAATTATCAATGGTGTTCTACTGCTTTTTGCTCTCATTTGCTTTGGGAAAAAGTTTGTAGCAAAGACGCTCCTGAGTATTGTCGGGCTGACCGTATTAATTGAAGTATTCTCTTATTTTCCACCAGTCACAGATAATGTGCTACTCGCCGCTATATTCGGCGCAGCACTCTACGGCATCGGAATCGGAATTGTATTATCACAGGGAAGTACAACGGGCGGAACGGACATTATGGGGAGACTCATTCAGCATATACGTCCACACTGGAAGATTGGAAAAGTGCTACTTGGTGTAGACCTTTTTGTTATCTTCTTATCACTGATTACATTTAAGACAACAGAGGCTGTATTATATGGTATCATCGCTCTATTCATTTCCACAAATGCAATCGACTGGCTGATGAAGGCTCTCAACATCTCGAAACTTGCTTTCGTTATTACCGACAAGGGTGTGGATATCTCAGATTACCTGATTTCCACTTCTCCACGTGGGGTGACCCTAGTAAATGGTACAGGTGCATATACACACAAAGACAAACACATACTCATCTGCGCACTAAAGGAAAGTGAACTTCCGGAGTTCCAGAGAAAGATATTGGCACTGGATAAGGATGCATTTATCATTTACTCAGAGTCTCAGCAGATTGTGGGAAATGGATTCTACATATACGGATAAAAATAAGACCTTGGCATATCATGGGCTCTACGCCATATCATGACACTCGCCAAGGTCTTCGTTTTTCATTTTATAAAGTTACACCATCTTTAAAGATTGCCAACTCATGCTTATCCAGCATCTCTGACTTCGCATGTACTTCTCCCGAAGCCAAGTATGGTCGTAATGAGGCGTTGCTACGATACATGCTTCTATCAGACCACTATCCAACATTTTAATAGCATCATCGAAACGTACCGCTTCCGATGAAACATTCTCTGCAAATTCGTTAGTTTCATTCTAGTACTTTTCTGCAAATTCGTCAATTTTATGACGATTCACATCCAACCTTGTTTAATGTACTTTTAGTTTCAACATAAGTGCCTCTTGAAGAACCTGTGAAAAATTCACTCCCATTGCCATCGCTTCCTCATTCAACCATTCTGGAATGCTTAATGTTTTCTTCACTGCCCTAGAATTATGTTTCTTGCAATATTCAAGCATATCAAATTCAACAACAACCAAAATTCCTTCGTCAATATTTATTGTATCTGCCGGTGATGCGGTAGGTATTTCTTGACCTTCCGTTTTTCTGCTGGTTATTGCCAGTCCTAATGCTTCTACCGCCATCTCATAAGCTAGTTCCATATTATCTCCTTCTGTAAAACACTCCGGAAAGTCTGGAAATGTCACCCAAAAACCTTCTCCTTCTCTATGAAATATTGCTGGATAAAATAATTTATTCACTTGCATTACCTCCATTTTGATTAATTTGTCTAAATCCGTTCTTTTTAAGAAGCTTTATCATTTCCTTTGGTGTTAACGGCATCTTTTGTACTCCTTTCTTTATACTATTACGTAATATTACGTATGTCAATTATTTTTCTCTATTGTTTGTCTAGAAAATTTTTGTCTTGAAACTAACCCAAAACAAGCTAAATTTAGTTGTTTTAAAGCTCTTTTGTTTGTTGGTATAAAAAACTTGCATTTACTGACAAAGTTTCGACATTTTCGAGTTAGTATTAAGCAAGTTTTTGCACCAACATACAATACGCCAGACGCCCCATCCAGTTTTGACTGTGTTTCGGTTAGTTTTAAGCAAGTTATCTCGCCAACGTACAACGCACCAGACACCCCACCCAGTTTTGGCTGTTTTTCGGTTAGTTTTAAGCAAGTTATCTCGCCAACGTACAACGCACCGGCTAAACCACGACAAACCTCTCTCAACTACGAAAAAAATGACGGGATTCCGTAGAATCCCGCCTAAAATCACATTATTATCTCTGCACTCTTGCTCCTGCTCCGCCCATGATAGCTTCTACTTCTTTCTTGCTAGCCATAGTTGTATCACCAGGAGTTGTCATGGCAAGTGCTCCGTG
Source organism: Faecalimonas sp. (assembly GCA_045630205.1). Classification (GTDB taxonomy): domain Bacteria; phylum Bacillota; class Clostridia; order Lachnospirales; family Lachnospiraceae; genus Faecalimonas. The sequence continues at coordinate 8,388 of JAZQSP010000092.1, forward strand.
AGCCGCACCATAGTTGACAGCCACTTCTGCATCGCCTGTTGTCATAAGACCATAGATAAGGCCTGATGCGAAGGAATCTCCGCCACCTACACGGTCCATGATTTCAAGTCCTTTGTAATCTTTTGCTTTGTAGATTTCTCCACCTGCCCAGCAAAGTGCTGACCAGTCATTCACTGTAGCAGTCTTCACTTCACGAAGTGTGGTTCCTACTGCCTTGAAGTTTGGATATGTCTTCACTGCTTCGTTAATCATCTTCTTGTATCCTTCGATGTTTAACTCTTTGAGGTTCTCATCGTTACCTTCAATTTCAAATCCGAGGCAAGCTGTGAAGTCTTCTTCGTTACCAATCATAACATCAACATATTTTGCAATCTCTTTGTTAACTTCTTGAGCCTTAGCGTGTCCACCGATTGCACTCCACATAGATGGACGGTAGTTGAGGTCGTAAGATACGATTGTTCCGTATTTCTTTGCCGTCTTGATTGCTGCAAGAACTGTCTCACAAGACTGCTCAGATAATGCTGCGTAGATACCGCCTGTGTGTAACCAACGTACTCCAAGTTCACCGAAGATGTATTCGAAATCAAAGTCTTCCGGTGTTGCTTTTGAGATTGCTGTGTTTGCACGGTCAGAGCATCCTACTGCACCACGGATACCGAATCCTCTTTCTGTAAAGTTAAGTCCGTTACGGCAGGTTCTTCCGATACCGTCTGTCTTCATCCATTTGATTAATGATGTATCAACTCCACCTTGAAGAATGAAGTCTTCCATTAACATACCAACTTCGTTATCAGCAAATGCTGTGATAACGGCTGTCTTAAGTCCGAAGCATCTTCTAAGTCCACGAACTACGTTATATTCTCCGCCGCCTTCCCAAGCACGGAATTGTCTTGCCGTACGAATACGTCCTTCGCCCGGATCAAGACGAAGCATTACTTCTCCCAATGAAACTGCGTCAAATGCGCATTCATTTGCTGGTCTTAAATTCAAATTCATAATCGTTCTCCTTAACCTCTAATTTCTTTTACAAGTGCCACAGCTTCTGCAGTCATCTCTTTAATCTTATCAAACTCACCTGCTGCCACCAAGTCGCCTTTTACCATCCAGCTTCCGCCACATGCGACAATTTTCTTGAATCCAAGGTACTCTGCAAGGTTCTTTGCGCTCACACCACCTGTCGGCATAAATCTCGCTTTTGGAAATGCTGCCGACAATGCTTTCAGAGTTGCAACCCCACCATACTGCTCAGCCGGGAAGAATTTGATTACTTCCAACCCACGTTTCACAGCCTGAATAACTTCAGACGGTGTTACACACCCTGGTAATACTACAATATTTTTTGATATACAATAATCCACGATTTCCGGATCGAAGCCCGGGCTGACAATAAACTTCGCACCTGCACCCACTGCACGGTCAACCTGGTCAATTGTAAGAACCGTTCCAGCTCCAATTAACATTTCCGGAAATTGTTCTGTCATAATGCGGATAGATTCTTCTGCTGCTTCTGTGCGGAAGGTTACTTCTGCACATGGAAGACCTCCCTCGCAAAGTGCTTTTGCAAGCGGAGCGGCATCTTTAGCATCATTCAAAACAACTACCGGTACAACACCAAAACCTTCAATTTGTTTTAACATTTCGCTCATTTTCATTTCCTCCTATAAGTCGAATCCAAAGTATCTCACTGCATTATTGTAAGAGATACCTTTTACAATCTTCTCTAACACTTTGTAGTCTGCCGGATATTCTCCGTTTTCTACCCACTCACCGATTAACTCACACATGATTCTGCGGAAGTATTCATGTCTTGTGTAAGACAAGAAGCTTCTTGAGTCTGTAAGCATTCCGATGAAGTTGCCGAGTAAGCCAAGGTTACCAAGGGAAATCATCTGGTCTCTCATTCCCTGCTTGTGGTCATTGAACCACCAACCGCTTCCCTGCTGAATCTTACCGATTGCCTCTGTTCCCTGGAAACATCCGATGATGGTTCCGATTGCAGCATTGTCTGTTGGATTCAAGCTGTAAATGATTGTCTTTGGAAGTTCATCTGTCACAACGAGTGCGTTGAGATAATCTGCCATCTCTGATGATGGTGCATATGTGTTGATACAATCCACACCTGTGTCAGGTCCGAGGCTATTATAAATCACGTGGTTGTTATCGCGTTTTGCTCCGTAGTGAAGCTGCATAGCCCAGCCTTTCTTTGCGTATGCTCTTCCCATTGCAATCATGTATGCTGTCTTGAATTTTCTCATTTCTTCTATGCTTGCCATCTCACCTTCAAGTCTCTTTGCGAAAATGCTTTCAATCTCTTCCTCTGTTGCCGGCTCATACATAATGTATTCCAATCCGTGGTCAGAGATTTTACATCCAACTTCCTCAAAGAAATCCATTCTTGCCTGCAGTGCTGCAAGCAGGCTCTTGAAGCTGTCAATCTTCACACCACTTACTGCCGCAAGCTTTGCAAGATAATCTAAGTAATCCGGTTTCTCGAGGTTCATTCCCTTGTCCGGTCTCCATGTCGGAAGTACCTGTACATCAAATGTAGGATCTTCTTTAATCTTGATATGCCATTCCAAAGAGTCCGCCGGGTCATCTGTTGTACAAAGGAGTGTTACATTCGACTGTTTGATGATATTTCTAACAGTCATGCTATCTTCCTGTAGTTTCGCATTGCAGAGATTCCAAACCTCTTCTGCGGTGTCTCCGTTTAAGGTTCCTTCATATCCGAAGTATGTCTTTAATTCCAAATGACTCCAGTGGTAGAGTGGATTTCCAATTGCCATCTCCAGTGTCTCAGCCCATTTTTGGAATTTCTCACGGTCTGTTGCATCTCCGGTAATATATTTCTCTTCAATACCGTTGGAACGCATTTGACGCCATTTGTAATGGTCTCCGCCAAGCCAAACCTGTGTAATATTCTCGAATTTTCTATCTTCATAGATTTCCTGTGGATTGATGTGGCAGTGGTAGTCAAGTACCGGCATTACCGCTGCATATTCATGATATAATTTCTTTGCTGTCTCAGTCGACAGCAAGAAATCCTTGTCCATAAATGCTTTCATTGCATTTCACCTCGTGTCCTAAAGTTTATACGTATTTCTTAAGAGTTGCTCTCACTGCTCCAGGTCCTGCAATCATCTCCGCAAGGTAACCTGCAACTTTTTCAGCCATTCCTACTTCGTAAAGGTTCACGCCCCAGATCTTAGCATCTTCAAGAAGCGGTTTTACTGCTGCCTCTACGTCAGCTTCTTTGCCAAGTTCGAGTCCTGCTACGTAAGGACATACTGACTCAAGCAGTGGGTCCGGGCTAAGTTCAAATTTTTCGCCGTTATCATTTACACCCATAAGGTATCTGAGCCATCCTGCAAATACAACCGGAATTAACTTAAGGTCCGCTACATCCAATTTCTCATCTGCAGCGTAAGCCTTGATTGTCTCACCGAAACGGATTGCAAGCTTCTGAGAAGTATCTGTTGCAATACGCTGTGGTGTGTCAGGCATAAATGGGTTCGGAATACGTACATTAAGCACTGTATCGATGAATTCTTTTGGATCGAGAACGCCAGGATTTACAACAACCGGAAGACCTTCTACATATCCAACAATCTCTACTAATTTCTTGAGCTGCGCATCTTTCATTTCTTCGGAAATCTTCTCGTATCCCAAGATACATCCGAAGATTGCAAGACAGGTATGAAGTGGATTCAGGCAAGTACATACCTTCATCTTCTCTACCTTATCTACTGTCTCACGCTCTGTGAACATCAGACCACCCTTTTCAAGTGCTTCATGTCTTCCGTTCGGGAATGCGTCTTCGATTACAAGGTATTCTGTCTCTTCTGCATTTACAAATGGAGCAACCCAAGTGTTCTTAGAAGTAACAACCGGCTCTAATTCTTCAATTCCGTCTGCTTCGAGAATCTTCTCTACAGACGCGTCCGGTCTTGGAGTAATCTTATCAATCATAGACCAAGGGAATGAAACCTTGCTCTTATCATTTACATAGTCTCTGAATCCGGCATCTACCACACCGTTTTCAGTCCATTTCTCTGCAAAAGTGCTGATTGCAGCATATAATTTATCACCATTGTGCGAACAGTTGTCCATACTTACCATGGCGATTGGTTTGCGACCTGCTTCATATCTTGCATATAAAAGTGCTGCCACTTTACCCATATAGCTCATTGCTTTCACAGGACCATTTGCGAAATCGTCTTCCACACCCGGAAGCGGTTCGCCCTTTCCATTCACAAGGCTGTAACCTTTTTCTGTGATGGTGAAGGATGCCATCTGAAGAGAATCTTTTGCAAAGATTTCTTTGAGGCGTGTCCAGTCTGTCTCATTTTCAGAGTTGACAGTGAGTGATTCTACAACAGAACCGATAACTGTCTTTTCTACGGTTCCGTTTGCTTTTAAGGTTACAAGAAGGTTGTAATCATCGTGTGGGTGATTCATTTTCTCAACGATTTCATAGTCGTAACCTTCTGCCACAATAAGTCCTCTGTCAAGAAGTCCGGCATTGAGGAGATTCTGCACTACATTTGCCTGAAATGCGCGGAAAATGTTACCAGGTCCAAAGTGAATCCAAAATGGATTCTCTTTTGTTGCTTTTGTTACAACTTCTCTGTCAAATTGCGGGAGGGCATAGCCTTTTTCTTCCCACTGTTTTCTATCTGAAAGTCCGTTTGCATTTAATTTCATTATCTGTTTGCTCCCTTCTCAATTGCTTCCCAAAGTCCTTGAAGGTATGTTGCACCAAGTGCTCTGTCGTATAATCCGTAACCAGGCATTGCAACTTCACCCCAGATGCTGCGGCCGTGGTCAGGACGGATTGGTCCGTCAAATCCGATATCATAAAGTGCTTTCATGATTTCGTACATATCAAAAGTACCTTCCCAAGAGATATGTGGTGCTTCCTGGAAGTTTGTCGGTGTGATGAATTTGAGGTTACGAACGTGTGCAAAGTGAATTCTTCCCTTCAATGAACGAATCATGTCCGGAAGGTCATTCTCTAAGTTTGTTCCGTAAGAACCTGAACAGAAAGTAACACCATTGTGTGGGTTATCTACCATCTTCATCATACGAAGGATGTTTTCTTTGTTGATGATGATACGTGGAAGACCAAATACGCTCCAAGCCGGATCATCCGGATGAATTGCCATGTTGATGTCGTATTTGTCACATGTCGGCATAATTCTTTCCAAGAAATATTTAAGGTTTTCAAATAATTTGTCATCGTCAATGTCTTTGTACATTTCGAAAAGTTCTTTTACACGAGCCATTCTCTCTGGCTCCCATCCCGGCATAACTGTTCCGTTCATGTCACCTGCGATAGATTCAAACATTTTCTCCGGGTCAAGGGCATCTACTGCTTCCTGTGTGTAAGCAAGTGCTGTAGAACCATCTTCCAATTCACGAGCAAGCTCTGTTCTTGTCCAGTCGAATACCGGCATGAAGTTGTAGCATACCATGTGGATACCCTCTTCGCCCAAGTTTTCCAAGCATTTGATATAGTTATCGATATACATATCTCTGTCCGGAGCACCTGTCTTAATTGCATCATGTACGTTAACACTCTCGATACCTGCAACATGAAGTCCTGCTGCTTCTACCTCTTCTTTCATAGCGCGGATTGCTTCGCGTGTCCACACTTCACCCGGTTGTGTATCATAAAGAGTTGTGATAACTCCTCTCACACCTGGAATCTGACGAATCTGCTGTAATGTAACAGTGTCGTGTTTTGATCCATACCATCTTAATGTCATTTCCATAAGTCATTTACCTACCTTTTCTTATTTTTTTCTCGTTTCTATCTTCTGTTCTCTAATGATTTTATTATAAGAAAAATTCGTTCAAAAAACAATTGAACTACTTGTTGTATACATTGCAAAAGTTGCGATTTCATGTTATGATTTCCTTATAGCATGTTGTTAATGTTGTCAATCAAACGATGACGCACCGGAGGATTTTTATGAGAAAACGATTACAAACTGCATTTCAACCAAGACAATATATGTTGTCCAAGGATTTTGAACTTTATTATTACGAAGACCGAGCACTCCCAAAAGTAGATTTGCACCTTCACGATTATTATGAATTCTGCTTTTTCCTTGAGGGCGATATTGAGATGCAGGTCGGAGATGAATCGCATTCTATTCTCGCCGGAGATATTATGCTTATTCCGCCAAATCTCTCACATCGTTCGATTATTAAAAGCTACGACAAACCTTATCGTCGTTTCGTGTTTTGGATTAGTCAGGAATATTGCAATCACTTACTTCAATCTTCCCCAGATTATGCCTATATTATGCAATATACGGAAACTCAAAAGTGCTATATTTTCCACACAGATCAGATGCAATTTCACTCGGTGCAATCTAAATTTTTGCGCATTCTAGAGGAAATGCATGCGAACAAGTTCGGACGTGATGCTCAGATATCCATCTGTATCAATGACTTGATACTGAGTCTCAATCGCTTGGCACATGAACAGAACACGCCAAAGCGAAAACATTCTGAATATATTCTGTACCAACAACTTGCAGAATATATTGAGGATCATCTGGACGAGGATTTGTCTTTGGATACATTGGCGAAAAAGTTCTTCATCAGCAAATATCACATTGCACATGTTTTTAAAGAGAACATTGGGCTTTCCATTCACCAGTATATTACAAAAAAAAGATTGAATCTGTGTCAGGAAGCCATTTCTGGTGGGATGAGCATTACAGACGCTTATCACCAATATGGTTTCGGAGATTACTCCAGCTTCTACCGCGCATTCAAAAAAGAGTATGGCATCTCGCCAAAGGATTATCGCGATATGCAGATTGACCTTAACTCTGAAAATACTTATACTAGGTAGAAATCAAGAAGGGATTCCGTTCACAGCGAACAGAATCCCTTTGCTTATTTTATGATCTCTCAATCATCTTTTTATAAAAATCTACGCCCATCGGCAATGCACCCTGACAGATATTCTCATTCAAGCCATGAATACTCGCATACTGCTGCTGATTGATATACAGCGGTGCGAATCTCAGGCAGTTATCACTGAGGTCGCGGTAGAACTTTGCGTCTGTTCCGCCCGTCATCACATAAGGACAGATACCAATTCCCGGATACACCTCAGCAGCAACCTCTTCCACCATGTGGAATGGCTTGCTGTTAAAATCAACCACCGGGCAGGCATTATCAGCATAGATAACCTCCGTCTCAATATCATATTTCCTCGCAACCTCAGAGATGAGCGCCACGCTCTCCTCTGTATCCTGATGCGGAATGAAACGCATATTACCTGTTATAAATGCTTCCTGCGGAAGTACATTGAGTCCATCGGAACCCTTCGCCGTTGTAAACGCAAGCGTTGTATGAAGCATCGCGCCAGCTGCAGCACTGATTGACGGTAACAATTTCTTTAAAAGACCCTTGAACAGCCACATGTTTGCAAAAATTACTTTCATTCCGAAGTCCATATTCGGAGCCATACGGCTGAACATCTCCTCTACCGTCGGACTAAACTTGCTGGTAAATGGACTCTTCTTCTCCACCTCTGTCATAAATTTACCAAGTCTTACAAGTGGAGTGTTCTTTGTCGGAGCACTTGCATGTCCGCCTTTTCCTTTGGCAATAAACTTCACATCACCGTAGCCCTTTTCGAGAACACCGACCATACCATAGGTTCCTTTAACACCGCCAACCGGTTCTTCAATAATCATACCGCCTTCATCCATAAGGTAGGCAATCTTCACGCCTTGCTCCTTCAGATACTGTACGGTAAGCGGCGCGCCTTCACCACTCCACTCTTCGGTACAACTGCTGGCAATATACACATCACACTCCGGCTCGAATCCGTCTGCAATCATCTCTTCCACTGCTGTCAACATACAGAAAAGACTTGCCTTCGTATCTACGGCTCCTCGTCCCCAGACACAGCCGTTCTCATCAATATCTCCCGAGAACGCTCCGTGTTCCCAAGTTCCGGTTGCCTCCACAACATCATGATGGCTCATGAAAAGAATTGGCTCACTGTTTCCTTTGCCACTCCATTTAAAAAGCAAGCTTCCGTTAAATACATGTTTCTCACAATTCTTGTGAACATTTGGAAATAGTTCTTCTAATGTTTCGTGGAATTCCAAAAACTTCGTTCTATCTTCGTCAAATCTGCTGGAAATGGTCTCCTTCTGAACCATTTGCGAAAGCTGTTTTCCATACTTTTCTGCCCGAGGTCCTTCGTCCAACTGAACCTTCGCTGTCTTAGCCGCTGTTGGTTTTAACAAGATTGCACGAAGAAGCACAATTGCCACAAGTAAGACCACAACCGCCAATATGATTAAAAATGCTTTCATTTGCATCTACCTTCCCTCTTATAATCTGCCTTTTTTAAATAATAAGAATCCGATTAACAGTGCAAGTGCACCACTAGGAATAATCAGAATGCTGGTCTGCGAAATCATGGATGGTACAAAGATACACAAAGCCGACATCAATACCACCGGAATCACGGCAATCTGTGGACTCTTTACAAAGTATTTAAGACCCAAGGCACCAAATAACGCAGGAACTACATAGTCAAACGCAGGAGCAAGTACCTCGCTCTGAAGCACCGGTTGTAATGGAATAAGTAAAATCACTCCTACAACAATAACCAGCGTTGTCACAATCGCACTTGTCGCTGTACTGATAGTTGAGATAATCTCATGCTCCGGGGTCCCTACCTGAGTATCTGCAATATCTCTTGCATTCATCGCACATGGAATCTTCATGTTGGTCACATTACCCGTAATAAAGGAAATATAACTTCCGCCTGCTCCAAGCATTGGCGCATATACCAAAAACTCGACGACAGAAACCGGAATATAGATGACGGCAACCTTTGCAAAACCTGCCCAAAAACCACTCACATTAATAGACGCCCCGAAAATTCCTGCAACAACAAACGGAACTGCCATAAGCACCAGGATTCCAAGGAACATAGTAATTCTTCCGATTCTGTGGAGGCCATTATTAAAATCTTCAAAAAATTTCTCTTTTTCGTTCATTTTCATTACCTCCTACAACATTCCTATAATAACTGCACCCGCCATAGCGATTAACATACTCGCTGCAAGACTGAAGTTCTCTAATACTGCTTTACCCTTTTTCTGGATAAAATATTCAAACACAGCCATCGCTGCCGCAGCAATCACCGCAACAATGAGTGGCATAAAGTCTCTTACAAGATCACCATCTACCGCTCGTCCGGTAACAGCTTCACCTATATAAGCCCCGATATATGCACCACAAAGACCGACAAACATTGCAGTTGTCGCATGGGCACCAAAGCCCGGCTTGCCACTCTTTTCTTTCTTTGGTGCTTTTTGAAGCTTACCAAGATACTTCTTGAGGAAGAAGAGACAACATACGACTCCGCCTAAGATTCCGGCTGTCATCACGAGCGCGATGGTAACAAACGCATCCATGCTCATTGCCTCCGGCTTAAGACCCGCAAGACCGATACTCTGAGCCGCCATCTCGGCTACATTCAGTTCATATTGAAGTGCACCGATAACCGATAATCGAAGCCATGAAAACGGCACTCCAAGGCTTCCGCTCAGTGCAATTACCCCAAGCAAAATACTAATGGAAGGAAGCAAAGTAAATGTCGCACTCGCAACAATAGTCTTACGAAGCACCTGCTTGTCCATTCCGATTTTAATTCCTGCGCGATAGCTCTTTACCAAGAAAATCACGCACATCACTGTAATAAATGCAAGCACACATGCTACGATGAGATACAACGCACCCGCATTTACATTTGACAAATAATCTCCCATGTCAATCCCTCTCTTTCTTTTTTTCCGGTACCGGCAATTGTGCCACTACAATGGCTGCAAACATAAGTACACAGCCCCATATTTCACGAGAACTCATTTCCTCTCCCAACATCACCCAGCCTGCAAGCACTGCAACTACAGACTCCAGGCACAAAATAAGTGACGCCACTGTTGGATTCACATTCTTCTGTGCCACAACCTGAAGCGTATAGGCAACGCCACTTGATAACACACCTGCATACAAAATCGCCCATTTCGCATCCAACACATTTCCTATCGATGGATTTTCAAAAAACAGCATCGGAATTCCCGAAAGAATTCCACATGTAAAAAATTGAATGCAGGAAATGACAACACCATCACCCTTAGGCGAAAAGTGGTCGATCACCAGGATGTGAACTGAAAACAGCACTGCACAAATTAGCACAAGAAGGTCGCCGAATGCAAGGACGAATGCTCCTTCCGGTATACAGAGCAGATAAAGTCCTGCTACTGAAACTGCCACACATCCCCATATAAGCAATGACACTCTCTTTTTCAGAAAGATGCCGAAAATCGGCACCAACACAACATAAAGTGCCGTGATAAATCCAGCCTTTCCTACCGTCGTGTACTGCATGCCAACCTGTTGAAAATTGCTGGCAACGCAAAGTGCAATACCACAGCAGATACCGCCAATCCATTCCTCTTTTGTTGCAAATCCCTTTTTCCATTTACCGAGAAACAAAATACACGGGAGCAATACAATGCCCCCGATAATACTTCGTGAAAATGTAAATGCAAATGGACCCACATGTTCCATTCCGACACTCTGGGCAACAAACGCACTTCCCCAGATAGTCGCTGTCAATAAAAGTAATAAGACACTCATTTCATCTTCCCTCTACTATTCTTTACGTTCTAGTACTCTGTCACAGAGTTCCCACACATCTTTTCTGTGTGTCACCAAAAAGACTGTGTAATCTGACATCTCCTTGAGTGCTGAGATCATTCTACGCTCCGTATCTGCATCCAATGCAGATGTCGCCTCATCAAGAAGCAAAATCGGACATCCACTGTAAATCGCTCTTGCGACTGCGATTCTCTGCATCTGTCCTTCTGAAAGTCCGTCGCCGCGTTCTCCCAACACGGTGTCATATCCTTTCGGAAGTTCGGTAATAAATTCGTGAGCACAAGCCACTTTACACGCCTGTTCCACTTTGTCTCTGTCAATCACATCTGACATTTCTGCGAAACCGACCACTTGCCAAATCGGTCCACTCATCAAATAATTTCCCTGCGGAACATAGGCAAACATACCTCTTGGCAATTGCTCTAGTCCAATTACCCCATCATCTAATTGAACCTTTATAACACCTTCATTCGGTTGATACACGGAAAGCAACAACTTCATAATTGTACTCTTTCCAATACCACTACTTCCAATTAATGCTGCAAACTCACCCTTCTTTACACTGAAAGATTCGTCCTGAAGCACCGGTCTGTCAGCATCATAAGCAAATGAAACATGTTCAAACGCAATGCTATCCATTCTCTTATATACTTCTTCTCTTGTTTCCGACTCTGTATCTTCTTCCTTCTGTGAAGCCTTTTCCGTAATCTCCATCAAACGCTCTGCGCTTGCAAGCATAATCGCGTATCTCGGAAATGCACTTCCCATACCGGCAAATGGCGTTTGAATCTGACCAATCAGTTGCATGACTGCCGTCAGGGTGCCATAAGTAATTCGACCTTCTAGGATTCCAATGCCACACCATGTGAATCCAAACAAGTATCCACATTGCATTAAGATTCTAAGTCCACTTCCAAACAAATTATATGTATTACTTCTCTTTCGCCGCACGCGTCTGTGAAGTCTCATGTTATTATCATTCTGTTCTTCTATCTTGTCCTCGCAGCCAAATGCACGAATGACCAGAAGACTCTCAAGCGATTCCTGCAAAAAGCTTCGTACCTTCCCATCTGCCTCCTGAACACGTTTGTGCAAACGCTTTTGAAACTTACGTGGTATCACAGATAGAATTGTAACAAAGATTCCTCCTACCAGAAAAACTACCACAAACCATGGTTCAATCGTTCTCATCACAAGAAGAATTCCTATAATGCGAACAAACATAGATAAAATGCTTGGGAGCAAAGTAACTGCTCCGTCAGTAATTACCGATGTATCTGATGTTATACGATTCATCAATTCTCCGGTATGATACTCTTTCATATCGCTGTATTCACTTTTCAATATTCCATGAAACATCTTTTGACGGAACCGATTGTCAATAACTGCTCTCGTATCATCCTCAACATAACTGTTCAAGGCGCGTAAGCCAATCTGTGAAAAGATAAGAACGGCAATCCCGATTGCAGAATGGTAAAATGCTGTTGTCTGCTCTGAAACTGCGCAGTCAATGGCACGTCGCATAAGCAATGCAAACACGATTCCGCTTATAGCCAGTGCGCTTTGTATGACACACAGAAGAGCAATCAGCCATCTTCGTCCACCTAAAGTCTGTCCAATCCACCTTAATGTTTTCATATATACCTCTACTTAACTTCCACTCTACTTATCTCCGCCTCTACTTCTGCCAGTTTCGCTTCAAGAATGCTTCTTGCCTGCTCATACTCCTCTTTTCTTGCCTGCTGATATGCCTCCGACTGTTCTAGATAGTCCTGTCGCAGCGCTGTCATATCTGAAGAGACAATTAATTCTTGATTCGCAACATATGCATCAAAATAACTGAGCATAGAAAGAAATGAACGCTCGTGATACATTTCGTCTTCTAGTTCAAAGCCCACTAAATATGTAATATTCCCTACTTGCTCAAGTGCTTCTGTGAGTCTCAGTTTCGGCTTCTCACCCATAAGTCCTACCGAGCCAAGATGCCACAGTCCTTCCTCATGACTCGATTGAATCAAGGCCTTTCCCTCTTCGCCATGATGAACAACCACAGAAAATCCCATATCCATTAACTGAGCATCCAGACTGCCTTTATATGTTCCGGTTGTAAAATATACAACACCACCGGTCTGAAGCCCCAGTTGTTCTACCTGTTTCTGTAACTCCGGCCACCAACTTTTTACTGACCTATCTGCATCCCATTTGATACAGATATTCCATCCCTCTGCAATGAGTTCTTGAAACTGTTCCAAAGACATACGTCCGTCCATCCCCGGAAGTTGATTTAAAGAAATAGCCAAGATACCCGTATATCCGAATTTCTTCATAATAGGATAACAAACATTGTATACATCTGCCTCAAGTCCGGTAAAAATGACCTGAGTCGTAGCCTTTGGCGCCTCAATCACCTCATATTTCTTATCTAGGTCCTCTAATTCTTGCTTAATCTCTTGCTTTTTCACCAGTAACGGGCGTGTTGCCTCATCCATCTCCGCCTGTATTTCATTTTGTTTTTTCTCTTCGCGACTCGTACTCCAAAGCAAAATCCCTAAAACAAGAGTTAAGACCAATGTCACCATGATAGCAATTCTTTTATACATCTTTCTTTCCTCTCCGAATCTTATGCCATGCTCTTGCAGCCAAACTTCTCGTTTGCACATACAGTCTCCGCATAGGATATAAAAATGGCCAAACATGAACATATAATTTATATCCAATTCCATTCATATTGACCTTCTTAGCACCTCTGTAGAACCCCGTCAAGACACCCAGAATCTGCTCATCTGTGATTCCGTACTCCTTTTGAATGCAATTGTCCCCGCGGATTACATAAGAATCCGGACGAACTTCTATAATTCGGTGCAATATGTAAGACGAACCCCTTTTATATAGAGGCACATCATATTTTTTCAAACGCCCTTCATATGGCATCACAATAATTGTGTCCTTACGATTCCTGAGCATGGGATACATACTGACACCGACCGTCGTACTTACAAACATCCCCTCTTCTCGCAGGACATCTTCTATCTGTCGTTTGCTATTCATTTACCAAAAACCCCATATCTTCCATTTGTTGTAGAAATGCATGCGTATCTTGCAACGCCCTTTCAGAATCAACATCAAATTGTTCTTGCAAACGCTTTGCAATGTCTTCCTCTGATAATCCTTCCTGCAGCGCAAGCCAAATAACTTTGCCTGTGACATTTAATTTAATCATCCCATGGAAATCTTTGCTTGCTTCACCTGTAGCAATTACCATAATCTGTCCTGCCACTTCACGAAGAACGAAACCATTTTTTATTCTCATATACTTATCTCCTTTATATTTGCCTATATATATTCGATTATATCATAAAATTTCCATTTGTTAAACCTTATTATAAAATTATACAAAAAATTTGGATGGTGCATATACACCATCCAGCTTGTTTTACATATTTAGAAAAGTGGTCCGAAATTACCGGTATCTACTTTCGACTCTTCCTTTAAGCCCTCATCTTTGCCACTTTCGCCCTCTTGGCCGTTATCACCTTATTGGCCATTGTCGCCTTCTTGGCCATTGTCGCCTTCTTGACCTTTGTCGCCTTCTTGAAGCTTGTCCTCTTCTTCCTTGTCAAGAACACCATCATTATCATCGTCATCGTCTTTAGAATCAAGAACGCCGTCATTATCATCGTCATCATCTTTCGAATCAACAACACCATCTTTATCTGTGTCAGTCTTATCGTCTTCTTCCTCAAAGAGTTCTCCAAAATCAATGCTGTCGCCTTCTAGTCCCTCTGAATCTTCTTCAACCTGAAGTCCGGAATTTTCTTCAATCTTATTATCTGCCTCTTTGTCTGCCTTGTCGTCTTTGTTTTTTGAAATAGAAATACCGACACCAACAGCAACTACTAAGATCAAGAGCACACAAATTGCAATCAAATTCTTTCTTCCTATAATAGCCATCCATTTTTTAAATTTTTTCATTATAATACTCCTCCAAAATTACCATGATTTTTTATAGTATAACATTTTTATTACCTAAAATCTATATCTGTTTTATTTTTTGCTCAAAAAAGGTTGCCTGTTTCTAATAAAATACTCTATAATTATAATAGAATAATTTAAAGAGGTATATCATATGGCTTTTACAGTAAAATTAGCTGACAAAATTTTTCACATAAAACACGTACATCCGGAACTCGAAGCTTTTTGCAAAGATTATCTGACAGAAGATTGCACGCTAGATTTTGAGATTGCACTCACTGAACAAGACATCGTATATGAGGAATCTTGTGCTACAGAACAGACCTTCTCGGCACCATATTTGGAAACATTGGCACTTCTTCGTAAGATTTCTGATATTTTGCCGGGCCACAAACGGTTCTTAATGCACGGTGCTTCTATTTCTTATGAAGGACAAGCATTTTTGTTTACTGCCCCGAGTGGCACAGGCAAGTCTACTCACATTCGTCTTTGGAAAAAACATATTGGCGAAAAAGTCAAGATTGTAAATGGCGATAAACCATTTATCTCATTGGACCAAAATACAGACGGTAACATAGAACCAATGATTTACGGAACTCCTTGGGCTGGCAAAGAGCGTTGGCAACGCAACTGCATGGAACCATTAAAGGGTATCTGTTTCGTTCAACGAGGAACTACAAACACAATACGAAAGTTGAATCCTGAAGAATGTCTCATGATGCTGTTTAATCAAGTATACATGCCGGCAGATGAAACAGCTGTCGGTCAGACGTTGGAACTTCTCGATCTACTTGTCAAAAATGTTCCTTTATACCTGCTGACCTGCGATATATCAGAGGAGGCAGTTCGCTGTAGTTTTGAAGCATTAACAGGATTGCCTTACCCGAATTAAGCAACTGATATAGACTCGCCGCGCCAAATATTGACTACACAAAAAGGCTCTGCCGCTTACACGGTAGAGCCTAATTCATTATATCATTATCCTCTTTTTTTCTGGTATACTACAACACCTGTTCCCAATACGATGAGAGCCATTGCTGAGTAAAGCATCCATGCAGAAGAAACGCCCTGTGTTGAAGGAGATGTTCCTGCTGCTCCACCTTCAACAATATCAGCGTAGATTGCAAATGGAGAAAAGTCTTTTACATCAAATGTAAGTGTTTTCTTATCATAATCCACCTTAAGATTATCCCCTGAGAATGTTTCCCATGTTGTTCTTGCCGGACTATAGTGAACAACTGTGATGTTCTTCCAGTTTGTTGTCATTGCATCTACCTTCAATGTTATAGAATGGTAACCCAAAGCCACACATTTATCGTGATTATCTACCGGTACAATATCAAAGAACTTCTGAACAAGTTTTTTCCCTTTAATTGCTTTGTCAACATCTGTTGTGATAGATACTGTTTCACTTTTGTTCATTTTTTCAATCTTTGCTTCTACATCATCAGTCAAATTCTCAAACTTTGGTGATTCAGTTGTAACTTCATATCTTCCGTTTGCTGAACCATTATCTTCAACCGGTTTTTCTTTACTTGCTGCCGATACGCTCATTGCAGAAGCAAGTACCATAACTGTCATCATTAACCCCGCTAAAACTCTCTTTTTCATTATAATACGCTCCTCTTCTTACTCTTGTATAGTTAATAGCACTGCCTGTACTAGATATCTCTGTTTCTCATTATTATTACATGTAGATAACGTGATAATCCTATCGTCAGCAGTAACATCCACGTTTGTGTTTATATTACTACTAATATCCCGTTTTGTCAAAACATTATTCAAATAATTTCTAAAAATATTTTCATCTTCAAAGTCAAAACTGAGCATCAGATGACGGTTGTCATAAATATACGCTGCAAATATCTTATATTTCAGTACTTTATCCTTTTGATAGATATAAATCTCAGAATTGTCTAATAAAAATTGCTTGTCTTTATATTTGTGCAAGGTTTTGAACATGGAGCCGTTTTTCATGTTATGACCGTAAATGACGGTGTTGGCATCTTCAAAGTCTTTACCGTTATAATCCTCCGTATAAATCGACCCCTCAGTTTTCTTTTTTCCGTCAATTGTGTGGTTGAGATAATAGCCATTATCTCCTTCTCTCTGTACAATTGGATAATCAACCTTGGTTCCCGGAATTCGAATCCATGCATAAACATCCGGATACTGAGCCGTTAAACTATCAAAATCAATCGGATTTTCCATTCTCTCTTCGCCGACACTCGGAAGTTTCACAATCGGTTCGATATCCATATTAACCTTTAGTTCTTCATAGAGTTTACCGGCGTTTTTTTCTGCCAAATAATTCTTGAGTCCAACTCCTCCAAGAACAACACCTGCTATTACCAGGATGAAACCAAAGACTACAAGAATCTTCTTTTTCATGAACATCACCTACACTTCTTCATAAAACATCTCAAGTACCAATTCATAAACTCTTGTCTCATCAACATGATACTCGTCGTACCGCTCACCTTTTACTCCCTCTCCCGGCAGGTCAATCACACCGGTCTCTGAGTCAAATTTGGCTTCGAGCAAGTCCACCAACACATCTTTTCCTATGTTTGTAACTGTATATGGCTTCAAACTCTCATGCATTCTTACAACAAAATCTGTATCCTGCGCATTCACTTCCTTCGCGCGCTCAGCCACAGCCTTCATAAATTGTTTCTGACGTTCTGTCCGCACGAGTGCACTCTGTGTCTCATTTACATCTCGATGACGAACTATTTGCTCTGCATTGTCTTTTGTAACAGTAATCCGAGCACCTTTCACAAATTCAGGATTTACAGATTCCAGGGAATTATCCGCCAGCATCATCTCTACTCCACCTAACACATCAACTGCAATTGCAATCCCATCCATGTTAAGTGAAAAATATCCTTGGATTGGCACACCATACAACAAATCAGACACCGTTTCCTTTACCAAACGGCAACTTTCGTTCTTCCCGTCTCCAAACACATACTGCATATTAATATGTTCAACGGAAGTTCCCATATCTGTTCCATCCGGTGCAATCATTCGCACATTTGTCATCGTATCCCTAGGAATTGAGATACACTTCACCGTCTTCTTTACTCTGTCATAGGACAACAAGAAAATGGCATCGGCACGTCCTGCTTCTTGAAGTGTCTCGTATTCTGTAATTGGTTCTCTCTTATCTACACCTATGAACACATAATTGCTGAGATGTTCATTATATTGATACTCTTTCCCACCATACACAATCGTATCTTCCCGATTACTTTCTTGAAAATCGGTGGAGTCTGATTCCTCCTTGTTACGAAGCACCAAAAACAATATGACACCAATGATAAAAATTACTAAACAGACCATAAATATGGTCTGTTTCATCTTTCTTTTCATGACTCATTATCTACGCCATATGCATCGTATTTGGAATTACCATAATATGATCGCGTATATTTAGCGTAGTAAGAATTTCTTCCGCTAACTTTTTCTCCGTTAAGAACTGCTCCCAGTATCTTACAGCCGCTTCGCTCTAATTGTGCCTTTACTTTCTGGCAAGAACGATAGCTTGTAGCATCACTGCGTATAACCATGATTGCTCCATCACAGTATTGTCCAATAACAGCTGCATCAACCACTACACCGAGAGGCGGTGTATCCACGATTACATATTCAAACACCTGTCTTGCTGCCTTTAATAGTTGTCCAAACAGCTCATCACCCAACATTTCTATCGGATTTGGTGCATAAGGTCCTGCTAAAATCATATACAAATTCTCGTAGTTAGTCTTACATACGACCTGATCAATCTGCTCTACCTGTCCACTGAGATACTGTGAAAGACCTTGTGTTTCTTCTTTAATATCATAACGTGACTTGTAATCAGAATTACGAATATCTGCATCAATCAAAAGCACTTTCTTTCCTGCCTTACCAAGTTCCGCAGCAAGATTGAAACTGATATCACTTTTTCCTTCATTACTGTGCGCGCTGGTTAACAGAATAACTTTATTATTCTTCCCTGAAAACTGGAGATTGGTACGCAAGGTTTTGAGAGCCTCTTTATAAAAATAATCCCCAGAACTTGCATCTGTTAATACTATATTTTTATATGCCATAGCCTACTTCGCCTTTCCTCTCTTCAAAACTTTTTTAACACCTTTATTACCCTTCTTAGGTGTCTCACTCCTATCAGGCACCACTGCCAATGTCGGAATACCTAAGTATCTCTCGATATCTTCTTCTGTTTGGATTGTATCATTCAGCAATTCCAACACTACGATAGCAACACATACCAAAAGCGCACCCGCAATAAATCCGATTGCTGTATTTTTGGTAAGGTTCGGACCCGTCTTAATTCCTATAGATTCACCCTCCTCAATAATCTTCGGAGGATTAACTTCCATCTTGTCTCCGATAAACGTAGCGGATACTTTGGCGAGTTCATCTACAATCGCTTTTGCCTGTTTTGCATTATTAGTAGTTACTGAAATCGAAAGAATACGTGTATCCTCTTCGTTGTTGATAGATATCCTTTGTCTCAATTTCTTATAGTTTGTTTTTAAATCTAAGTTCTCAATCACCTCATTGAGTACCGGGCGACTGGTAATAAGCACTGTATAGTCCTTTGTCAACTGACTTCCAAGCTGCAAATCTGCCAAAGAAGTTAATGTTGTCTCCTTTGTAAGAACCAGCATGGTCGAGGTCGATGTATAAGTCGGCTCAATTCTAAAATGAGTATACGCCGCCATACCACAGGCACAAACAATTGCCACGGTGATAATCAACCAAAGTCTTTTACACAAGGCGTAGATTAACCACACTAAATCAATTTCTTCTTCAAATGCTTTGTTTTCCATTTTCTTATCCTTTCTTACACCCCTATACTGTCAATCACTTTTTTTGCATTGATGTATAAAAGTTCTTTTTGATATTCAAGTTTTAGTTTTTTTAAAACCCAGTGCAATTCTTTCTCTAACATTGGCGTTCTCTCGGATAAATCATGCATGTCCGAAGCCAGAAAATCAATCTGCCCTTGCATAAGACGCTTCTTCGCCCAACGACTTCTGTTACTAAACAATCCGCCCTTTAAAGCCTCTACATTCATTTGGAGCAAAGCGCCTACTTCTCTCATCTGTTGAAGCCTTTCCGGATTCCTCAAGCAGTCATAGCGCTCCACATGCGCAACAATTGGTATGTACCCTGCCTCTCGAAAGTCCTTCACTGCACGATAAATTACCTGGTACGAGGTTTCACACCCGAATTCCACAAGAACATATCTGCTACGCCCCAAGGTAAGCATCTTTTCTTCTTTCAGTTTTCGAATCACATCCACAGTATAGTATATCTCATTTCCACTATAGATGTCCATAGTAATTCCATGTTTTTCTAAAAGTTTTTTCTTGGCCTGCAAGCATAGCTCCTCAATTTCTTTCGGAGAACGATTTTTCCTCCACGGAAGATAATGCGGAGTCGCAATAACTGCTTTAACTCCACACTCTGCACTCCTCCGCAGCATCTCCAGACAAGTGTCCCAATCCTGCGCACCATCATCAATTCCGGGCAATATATGTGTGTGTATATCTATTTTTATCATGTCATCTCAATTCCTTTGTAACTTTCGTATTGCACGGAACGGAAGAGGTGATAAACGCATTTGCACCGATTACGGAATCATGACCGATTACCGTTTCTCCTCCGAGAATAGATGCTCCCGCATAAATCGTTACGTTATCCTCTATCGTAGGATGTCTCTTCTTACCATGCAGTTTCTGCCCTTCTCTCGTTGACAACGCACCGATTGTTACACCTTGATAAATCTTCACATTATTTCCAATCTCCGCCGTCTCACCAATTACAATTCCCGTACCATGGTCAATAAAGAAATATTCTCCCAAGGTTGCACCCGGATGAATGTCAATACCTGTCTTCGTATGCGCATATTCCGTCATAATTCTCGGTATAATCGGAACTCCCAGCAAATGCAGCTCATGAGCAATTCGATTCACCATAATTGCAAATTGTCCCGGATATGAGAAAATAATCTCCGGCTTGTTAAATGCTGCCGGGTCACCATCGTATGCTGCATCCAAATCAGTCTGAGTCAATCTGCGCACCTCGGGAAGTCTATCAAAAAATTGCAACGATATCCTCTCACTTTCGCTGAGCAAATCGGCCTCCCCCATGTTCTCATACTCCGGCACATATTTCAGCACCACTGAAATCTGTTTGCTCAGATTGTACAGTACGTCCTCCAACAACATGGAGAGATTATTTCTCACCGTATAAATACGATAATTTTTATTTTCATAATATCCCGGAAAAATAATATTTCGTATCTGATAAATAATCTTTACAATATCATCTTTATCCGGATGCATGAAATCTTTCACATCATCAATATCTCTTCCCTGATCATAGTCTGTCATAATCTTATCTACAAGATTATTAATATAACCTTCCAATCTATGCGCCATGTCTTCATTCTCCTTCCATAACAGTACTTTACTCTCTGTTAAACAGTGGTGTCGACAGATAACGGTCACCCGAATCCGGCAAAAGCACCACAATGTTTTTTCCCTTGTTTTCCGGTCTTTGTGCAAGAATCGTTGCACCTTTTAAGGCTGCTCCCGAAGAGATTCCTACGAGGACACCTTCCGAAGTTGCAAATCTTCTTCCCTCTTCATAAGCCTCCTCATTTTCTACTGTGAGTACCTCGTCATAGACCTCTGTGTTCAACACTCCCGGAACAAAACCTGCTCCAATTCCCTGAATACCATGTGGGCCTGCTGTGCCTTTTGAGAGGACCGGACTACCTGCCGGTTCTACTGCTACAACCCGAATCTTCGAATTCTTCTGTTTTAAATATTCTCCGGTTCCTGTAATTGTACCACCGGTTCCGACACCTGCAACAAAAAT
Source organism: Faecalimonas sp. (assembly GCA_045630205.1). GTDB lineage: Bacteria > Bacillota > Clostridia > Lachnospirales > Lachnospiraceae > Faecalimonas. Next base: position 29,967 of record JAZQSP010000092.1, read on the forward strand.
ATCAATCTGCCCATCCGTCTGTTCCCAGATTTCCGGTCCTGTTGTCGCTCTATGTGCTGCCGGATTCGCCGGATTATCGAACTGTCCCAAAATAATTGCACCCGGAATACTTTTCTCGAGTTCCTCCGCCTTTTCAATAGCTCCGCGCATTCCTTTTGCGCCCTCTGTGAGTTCCAAATCTGCTCCGTATGCCGCAAGCATATTTCTTCGCTCCACGCTCATCGTCTCCGGCAAAGTAAATATGGTCTTATACCCTTTCGCTGCCGCTACTGCCGCAAGACCAATTCCTGTATTACCTGATGTCGGTTCAATAATGGTAGCTCCCGGCTTTAAAATTCCCCTTTCTTCTGCGTCCTCTATCATTGCCAGCGCAACTCTGTCCTTCACTGAACCTGCCGGATTCAAATACTCCAGTTTGGCGAATATATTAGCCTCTGTCAAACCTGCTTTGGCTGCATATCGACTCGCCTTTAAAAGGGGTGTTCTCCCTACCAATTCCAATGTACTATCTATGATTTTATTCATAACATGTTCCTTTCCTTTTTTTCATTCTATTATCATAAAAGGCAGGCACCAATATGGTACCTGCCTTGATTAAAAACCAATTCGGTAATTTTTTCTTCCTATATTATATTCGTGAGACTTCAAATTGTCAATCAAATATCACCAAATCCTACAGATAAGCGTACAGTTTTCTGCGGAGTTCGTCCTCAATAGAAATTAATCGATTGCAGATATCTTTGGCTGATTTATCTGATGCCGGATACTGATTGAGATACCTCTGAAGAGACTTGATTCCCATGTCGCATCCGTCCACGATTAAATCCGCAATTGTCTCATCGCTGTGGTCCATACCGATTTTCATATTTGTCTTCATCTTAGACATACCCTTTGCAATCATGGACGGGTCCTTCTCATCGGCCTGATGGTCATTCAACATGGAGTGAAGATCATTTCCCAACTTCTCATGATGCTTCTTTGTTTCCTTTAATAATTCCAGCAATTCTTTACTTTCCACATTGTCCAACACATCATCGATAGAACTGACCGCCATTTTACTTCCCGCATCGCACTCTTTTAAAAGTTTAATTGTATCATCATTTCCCATAACTAAGTTCAACCTTTCTGTTTTTTCTTAGTATCTGTAGAAATTAGAATAATATGTCAACATTCAGTTTTTTCTCAATCATACCATTCTCGTACATGAAATCCGCAGTTCTCTGGAAGCC
>JAZQSP010000093.1:0-8466 GCA_045630205.1 Faecalimonas sp.
CAGATTCAAAAGAAACTGTGCAAAAGCTGGTATTCAACAAGAAATTCGTAAAAGAGAACATTACGAAAAACCAAGCGTAAGACGTAAAAAGAAATCTGAAGCTGCTAGAAAACGTAAGTTTAACTAATATGTGCAAATGAAGGGGAGTGTTTTTACACTTTCCTTTTTTTTGTCGGCGTGCTATAATTCTAAAGGAATTTGAAAATAGGAGCGTATGCATGATAAAGTGGCTCATTTTAATAGGTGTAATCCTTGTACTCTGTGTCGCAGAGTGGATAAGAGAAATCTTCACCTTTAAGATTACACATTATGATATTGTTTCAGAAAAACTGAATACACTCACAGAAGAAAAAAAGATTGTTTTTCTGACGGATTTGCATAATAACTCTTATGGCAAAAACAATGAGAAGTTGCTTCATGCAATAAAGGCTCAGAACCCGGATTTAATTCTGATTGGCGGGGATATGCCGATAGGAAAACCTGAAACACCCGTAAAAGTAGCAGAAAGATTTGTTTGCCAACTTACAGGGATTTGTCCGGTCTATTATGCAAACGGCAATCATGAGCAGCGCATGAAGATATATCCGGAGAAATTTGGGACAAAGTATCAGGATTATAAGACTGCGATAGAAAAATCGGGTGTTCTGTTCTTGGAAAATAAACATATTGATTTGATGCTTGAGCATCTTCCAGTTCAGATACATGGCCTTGAAATTCCAAGAGGAGCATATAAGAAGTTTCGAAAAACTGTTGTATCATTAGGAGAGATAGAGGAATGCATTGGAAAATGTGATTTGTCAAAATATCAGATTCTGTTAGCTCATAATCCGATTTATGCAGATACCTATCTGGAATGGGGAGCAGACCTTGTATTATCAGGTCATTTACACGGCGGTGTTGTTCGAGTGCCGGGAGTTGGAGGTCTTATCACACCACAGTTTCGACTGTTCCCTAAATATTCGGGCGAGCTTAGCGTGAAGAATGGAAAAAGCGTGGTAGTCAGCAAAGGGCTTGGTACACACACGATAAAAATACGTTTCCTGAATCCTGCAGAGGTGATTGTTCTGCATTTGCAAGGAAAGTAATAGATAACGGAGGTACACATGGGAATACCTGTAAAATTGGAAGTGTTTGAGGGACCACTGGATTTACTCTTACATTTGATAGAAAAGAACAAAGTAGATATTTATGATATTCCAATCGTTGAGATTACGAATCAGTATATGGAATACATTCAGGCAATGGAGCAGAGAGACCTCAATATTATGAGTGAGTTTCTTTTGATGGCGGCAACACTCTTGGATATCAAGTGTAGAATGTTATTGCCGGCTGAGGTCAATGAGGATGGAGAGGAAGAAGACCCAAGAGCAGAACTTGTCGAACAGCTTCTTCAATACAAGATGTACAAATACATGTCTTATGAACTCAAGGACCGTCAGATGGATGGTGCGCTTCGCATGTACAAGGAGCCGACAATACCAGATGAAGTGAAGGAATATGAGCCACCGGTTGATTTGGATGCTCTTTTGGACGGCATTACATTATCGAAGTTGAATGATATTTTCAAAGAGATTATGAAGAGACAGCACGATAAGATTGACCCGGTTCGAAGCACATTTGGTAAAATCGAAAAAGAAGAGATTACCGTAGAAGATAAGATGGAATATCTGAATACATATATTTCTAAACATAAGAAATTCAGTTTCCGAGATTTGCTCACAAAGCAGAAGTCAAAGACACAGCTTGTTGTAACATTTCTTGCAATTTTGGAAATGATGAAGATGGGAAAAATTTGGGTAGAACAAGAGAATACGTTTGATGATATTGTAATTACATCAAAAGTAGCAGATGAGGTGTAAAAAGTGGACGTTAAGAAAATAGAAAGTATTATTGAAGCAATTTTATTTACCATGGGAAATTCCGTAGAAGTAAGTCGAATTGCAAATGTAATTGAGCAAGATACAAAGACGACAAAGAAGATTATTCGTAATATGATGCTCAGATATGAGGAGGAAGACAGAGGAATTCGTATTCTCGAATTGGAGGACTCTTATCAGATGTGCACCAAGAAGGAGATGTACGAATATTTGATTCAGATTGCAAAACAGCCAAAGCGCTATCACCTTACAGATGTTGTGCTTGAGACACTCTCTATTGTTGCGTACAAACAGCCAGTCACAAGACTTGAAATTGAGAGGATTCGAGGTGTAAAGTCAGACCATGCCGTGAATAAACTCATTGAATATGATCTAATTGAGGAAGTAGGAAGAATGGATGCCCCGGGACGCCCGATTCTGTTTGGAACAACTGAAGAATTCCTTCGAAGATTCAGCGTGCAGTCTGTGGATGAACTTCCGGTTATTACACCTGAAAAGATTGAAGACTTCAAGGCTGAAGTGGAAGATGAAATGCAGTTAAAACTCGATTTGGATTAGCATTTGTTTACAAAATTTCGCATAGAATGTCAGAAAGGAAACATGGGAGCATCCTATGAAACGATTTTTGGCAGTATTGTTATGTGTTTGTTTGTGTGTTGTAAATACAGTATATGCAGATGAAATAGAAGAACCAAGGAATCTATACGCCCAATCTGCCGTTCTTATGGACGCAGAAAGTGGGCGTATTTTGTTTGAGAAAAATGGACAGGAAGTTCTTGCAATGGCAAGTACGACAAAGATTATGACCTGTGTTCTTGCGTTAGAGAATGGCAATCCGGAAGATGTTGTAACGGTTTCAGAACTCGCTGCCACGCAGCCAAAAGTTCACCTCGGAATGAGAACAGGTGAAGAATTCAAATTAAAAGATTTGCTCTATTCTCTGATGTTGGAATCTCACAATGACTCTGCCGTTGCCATCGCTGAGCATATAGGAGGTTCAATAGAGGAATTCGCAAAGCTCATGAATGAAAAAGCAAAGGAACTTGGTTGCGAGAATACTTATTTTATTACACCGAATGGACTCGACGAAACAGATGAAACAGGAATGCATGCAACAACTGCAACCGAGCTTGCCCGAATAATGAGTTATTGCATTATGGAGTCTCCGAAGAAAGAAGAATTCCTAAGTATCACATCTATGCCAAGCTACTCGTTTTCTAATGTAGAAGAGAGCCGTCAGTTTAGTTGTAGCAACCATAATTCTTTTTTGGGTATGATGGAGGGGGCAATCTCTGGAAAGACAGGATTTACCGGAAAAGCCGGTTATTGTTATGTCGGTGCATTGGAGAGAGATGGAAGAACCTTTGTTGTGGCACTTCTTGCATGTGGCTGGCCAAACAATAAGAATTATAAGTGGAAAGACACAGTGAAGCTTATGGAGTATGCGCTGGAGAATTATACATATCGTGACATAGGTCTGGATGTGGAGTTGCCGTCAGTAGTTGTAGAAGGTGGCGTTCCGGAAAGTGATAAACTCTTTGATGAGGCAAAGGTGAAGTTGGAAGTAGATTATGGGGATAAGGTGGCGCAATTCTTGCTCCGAAAAGATGAAAGCATTGAAAATGCTTTTGAGATGAAAGAGGACTTGATTGCACCATTAGAACAAGGGCAAGAAGTCGGTAAGTTGATTTATTCCTTGGACGGAGATGTTATTGAGGAATATCCAATTGAAGTCACTCATAAAGTTAGTCGACGCAATGTTTCATGGGTTTTTGATAAAATATTACAATTATATTTAGGTATTTAATTACAATTGACAAAGAAAACATGAAAAATGGGTCTGTGAGGAGATTCACTCCCGGTAGACCCATTTGGTTAAATTGCACGAGTGTATTTTTTTAACCATTCACGCTCTTTAGAAGATAAATGTGGTGCAACAATATCGTACACTTGTTTATGATATGCATTGAGCTGTGCTTTTTCATCTTCGTTAAGAAGGGACGCGTCTATTGCATCCAAATCAAATGGCACGAAGGTAAGCACTTCAAAGCGCATAAATTGTCCGTATTCATTTTTTACATCCTTGCGAACCAGAAGCTCGTTTTCAGAACGGATGCCGTGGGAATCTTCAATATAGATACCCGGCTCGTCGGTGATAATCATGCCGTCTTCGAGTGGACGAACAGTTTCATCAATGGACTTCCAGTTAAATCGGCATGCCGGTTCATGAATGCTGAGAAGATATCCAACACCGTGACCTGTTCCGTGATTAAAGTCCTGATATTCACTCCACAAAAATTGTCTTGCAAGAATGTCAAGATTCTGTCCGGAACAGCCATGCAAGAATTTGGCTTTTGATAAAGCAAGGTTTCCTCGAAGTACATTTGTGAAGTCGCGTTTAAGTTCATCACTGATTTCACCGAGTGCAACTGTGCGTGTAATGTCAGTAGAACCTTCCAAATAATTTCCGCCTGTATCCGTGAGATACAGTGTTCCAGCTTCTAGGATTACATTTGTCTCTTCAGAAGAAGAGTAGTGACACATCGCCGCGTGAGGTCCGTAGGCACTGATAGGAGCGAAACTTGGCCATAAGAAGTTATCCTGCTCTGCACGAAATGCTTCCAGTTTATCGGATGCACTTAGTTCTGTAATTGTTTCTTTGTCATAGGTTGTCTTTACCCAATGCATGAATTTAGTATGGGCAATGGCATCTTTGATGTGCGCTTTTTTTATGTTTTCAATCTCAATTTCATTCTTGACAGCTTTAAATAGAAGAGCAGGATTCGTTGCTTCCACAATCTTAATATCTGAAGGAATGCGATTGTATAGGGCGTAGTTTAATCTTGCAGAATCTAAAAGAACGACTTCATCCGATGTAAGTGCTGCTGTAAAATCATAGATGTCGTTGTAATCATGCAAAATAACATTATCCTTTGACAGCACAGACTTCACTTCATCAGAAAGTTTTTTCTTATTGATAAAGAGATGAACGCAGTCCATCATGACAATTGCATAAGACAGTACAACAGGGGTATAGTCTACATCTCTGCCACGGAAGTTTAATAGCCATGCAATGTCATCCAATGTAATCAGAAGATGTACAGTGGCCCCTACCTTCTTCATTTCTTCGCGTACCCTTGAAAGTTTTGATGCAGCCCCTTCGCCTGAATATGTTTCTTCCAAAATAAATACAGGATATTCAGACATGGCAGGGCGTTCTGCCCATATCGAATCAATTAAGTCATATTTGTCCTCTAATTGAACATTTTTATATGCAAACTTCTCTTTATATTTCTTTCCGTCTGACATAGAGATGACGCGTCCGTCAAATCCCAACACACCATTTTTCGGTAATACAGAATCTAAGAATTCATCCACAGTCGGAACGCCCGGATTTCCCATCTTAAATAATTCAATACCGCTTCCGGCAAGTTCTTTTTCAGCCTGTATAAAATATCTTCCATCAGTCCAAAGACCTGCTTTGTCCATGCTGATGACAGCAGTACCGGCAGAACCGGTGAATCCTGTGATGAATGCGCGGGATTTAAAATACTCCCCAACGTATTCACTTTGATGATTGTCAGCGGATGGAACAAGATATACATCAATATTCTTTTCGCCCATTTGCCGGCGAAGTTCTTTGATTCGTTCTTGTACGTTCATGTTAAAACCTCCTTTTATTTGCACATTTTACCATATATGTACAGTATTCACAAGTTTTACTATTTTCGACACAAAAGTGTTTGCCTTGCATGGATATTTGGTATATAATACATAATGGCTGAAAATTTTAATTAAATATAAATGGAGGGCTTGAATTATGAGCAATACTACTTCTTTAAGCCTTGCAAGCAAGCGTATTATGGCCTTACTTGACGAGGGAAGTTTTGTTGAAATCGGTGGCGCAATTACAGCGAGAACAACGGATTTTAACATGCAGCAAAAAGAGACTCCTGCAGACGGTGTTGTTACCGGATACGGAGTGATTGACGGCAATTTAGTGTATGTGTACAGCCAGGATGCATCTGTTTTGAAAGGTGCAATCGGTGAAATGCATGCAAAGAAGATTGCAAACATTTATGACATGGCAATGAAGATGGGTGCACCTGTAATTGGATTTGTAGACTGTGCAGGCATGAGACTTCAGGAGGCAACCGATGCACTGAATGCATTTGGCAGTGTTTACTACAAGCAGGCAATGGCATCAGGCGTGATTCCACAGATTACTGCGGTGTTTGGTAAATGCGGTGGCGGTCTTGCGGTGGCATCTGCAATGACAGATTTCACATTTATGGAAGGAAAGAACGGAAAATTGTTCTTGAATTCACCAAATGCAATCGAAGGAAATGAGATTTCAAAATGCGATACATCTTCTGCTGATTTCCAAAGCAGTAAAGCAGGTCTTGTTGATGTTGTTGGTACAGAGGCTGAGATTATGGCAGAGATTCGTGCACTTGTCAGCGTGTTACCTGCAAACAATGAGGACGATGCTTCTTATGATGAATGCATGGATGATCTGAATCGTGCTTGTGCAGGGATTGAAAACGCAGTAGAAGATACAGCAATTGTTGCAGCTATGATTTCTGACAACAATGTGTTCTTTGAAACTAAGAGAGCATTTGCAAAAGACATGGTCACAGGTTTTGTACGCCTCAACGGCATGACAGTCGGTGTGGTTGCAAATCGTTCAAAAGTATATGATGCCGAGGGAAATGTCGCAGAGGAATTTGACGGAACGCTTACTCCTGCAGGATGCAAGAAAGCTGCAGATTTTGTAGAGTTCTGTGATGCATTTAACATTCCGGTTGTTTCATTTACAAATGTAACAGGATTCAAGGCTTGTACATGTGCAGAGAAGAATTTGGCAAGAGAGACTGCAAAACTTACATATGCATTTGCGAATGCAACAGTACCGAAGGTAAATGTTGTGATTGGTAAGGCTTACGGAAGTGCTTACGTGACAATGAACAGCAAGGCAATCGGTGCAGATATGGTATACGCATGGCCAACATCTGAGATTGGCATGATGGATGCTAATCTTGCAGCTAAGATTATGTATGCTGATGAAGATGCTGCAACAATTAAGGAGAAAGCAGCAGAATATAAGGAATTGCAGTCAAGTCCAATGGCAGCTGCAAGACGTGGATATGTAGATACAATCATTGCTCCGGCAGATACAAGAAAATATCTTATCGGTGCATTTGAAATGTTATTTACTAAGAGAGAAGAAAGACCGGCTAAGAAACACGGAACAATTTAGTGAGGTGAGACAAGTGAAGAAAAAGATTAGAGTTTTAGTGTGCGTGATGTTAGCGGCACTTTGTTTCACCGGATGCTCTGCAAAGAAAAACGAAGCCGAATATGATGTATCAACCATGCAGGAGACTGTGGATGTTATCATATCAAGCTTTGCTTCTATGGCGGACGAGGATTTTGAACAGTACATGGATTTGAGTGAATATCAGCTCAACTATGTTATGATGAATTCGGGACTTCGCATTGAGGCAGAGAGTTTTCTTGCCATGATTAAATCTTGGCAGGCAGGTGAAGATGAATGTGGTGCATATGTTTCGCACGGCGATTATAAAGTAGATGAAAAAGGTGGAGAGGTTGTCATCTCTACGGAGGCTGAATATGAAAGCAGAAAAGCAACCTTAAGTTTCACTTTTTCAAAGGATTCCTATCTGGAATCAATGGATGTTTCCGCATCTTATGCATTGAATGAGATTCTTGCAAAGGCAGGACTTAATACAGTATTGGGTATGGGAACGGTATTTGCAGTATTAATTTTCCTTGCATTTATCATTTCTCTTTTCAAATATATTCCAAATCTTTTGGCATTATTTGAAAAGAATGAGGGGAACAATGTGCAACCGGTTGCAGAGGCAGTACAGCAAAGTGCTCCGGCAGTTGCACCTGCAAAAGCGGCTGTGCAGGCGGATACGGTAGATGATTTGGAGTTGATTGCGGTTATCACAGCGGCAATCGCAGCACAGGAAGGTACTACAACGGATGGATTCGTAGTGCGTTCGATTAGAAGAAGACCATCAAATAGTTGGAGATAATATTGATTTTAGGAGGAATTGAATCATGAAAAGTTATACAATTACAGTAAACGGAAATGTATATGACGTAACAGTAGAAGAAAGAGTTGGGGGAGTGGCACCGGTTGCTGCTCCGGTAGCACCAGTTGTAGCAGCTCCGGCTGCAGCAGCTCCAGTAGCAGCTCCGGCAGCACCAGCGCCGGCTCCGGCAGCAACAGGCAGTGCGGGAAGCGTTGAAGTAAAAGCAGGTGCAGCAGGTAAAGTATTTAAGTTAGAAGCAAGCGTTGGACAAAGCGTGAAGAAAGGTGATGCCGTTCTTATCATCGAAGCAATGAAGATGGAGATTCCTGTTGTTGCACCGGAAGACGGAACAGTAGCAAGTATCAATGTTGCAGTAGGTGACGCAATTGATGCAGGAACGGTATTGGCAACATTAAACTAATACCCGGAGGTTAAGACATGGAATATATAACAACGACATTGGGAAATCTCATTCAGCAGACCGCATTTTTGAACCTCACAGGTGGTAATATCATTATGATCGG
>JAZQSP010000094.1:0-18825 GCA_045630205.1 Faecalimonas sp.
CATTTCCTGTCCGCCTGTTACAGGTACTGCCTGTCCGGTTTCATACTTTTGCTCAATGAGGTAAAGGATTGCAACAACGACATCCGCTTCGCGGCAGCCGCGATTCATTGGTACCTTAGACTCATAGAATCTCTTTACATCTTCAACCGTTTTGGCACCAGGTACTTTTCCGGCATTCAGATATTGAACGAACAACCCTTTTTCAGGGTCTGACCAAAGTGGTCCGTCAAGCAAGTTGCCAGGGCAAATTGCATTTACCTTGATTTGGTACGGTGCAAGCTCTAGCGCAAAGGATTGTGTAAGGCCTATACCGCCGAATTTAGAACCGGCATAAGCAAAGTTCTTATTGCTACCGGCAAGCCCTGATTTTGAGTTGATTTGAATAATATCTGTCATGTAATCAGGAGCCACACGATTCTGAAGCTTCATAATCTTAGAAGCATATTTCGCACACAGATAGTAAGCAGTATAGTTGATAAGTGTTACAAATTCGAAGTTATCTTTTGTCATCTCATCCAGGCTTCCTGCACGGACGATACCGGCATTGTTTACAAGCACATCCAATCCTCCGAATGTTAAAGCAGTTGTTTCAAACATTTCTTTTACACTTGCCTCATCGCCGACATTTACTTTAATGGCGAAAGCAGTATGCGCACCAAACTTGTCATTGATTTCTTCTGCACAAGCCACAGCGCCGTCGTAATTCAAGTCAGCAATAATTAGATGCGCTCCGTGTTCTGCCATTGCCATAGCAATGCCTTTGCCGAAGCCCTGAGCGCTTCCTGTAACTAGTGAGATTTTTCCTTCCAGTCTCTTTGCTGAACTGTCAGCAGCCGATACTTTGGAATGATAACTTTCTACTTCCCAGTTCACAATAAAGTCAATCAGTTCCTGGGTCATGTGTAAAGCGCCGCCGAATGCTTTCGCATAAACTGCAACCTTGACACTGTCAATGAATAGTTCTTTTGCGTCCTGTGCCTGTTTCATGTTATCTCCAGAAATGAAGAAGCCAAGTTTTTCAATGGCAATTACGCGAGGAGCGAATCCGTTTTTATCCACATATTCAGCATAAGCTTTTTTAATAGCCTCTACCTGTTCTTCTGCATCCTCATAAGATTTTACAAACAAGTAGTACGCCTTGCAGTATGTAATATGATCTGGAGAAAAAGGTTTTGAAAGAGGAGCAAAAGCGTCTTCACTTGCAACAAATTCGTTAGCAGATTTCGATGCATGGAAGAGCGTAATAGCACCATTTGGATTATAAAGCATTCTTATGGTTGGTGCGAGGTAAGCAGCTCTTTCTCTGTCGAATGCAATCTCAGTAAAATCAGGCTCTTCTTTTACCTGAGCTTTTAATGTAGCAAGGGTGCTGGCACAGAGTTCATCAATCTCTTCAACTGTATCAGCAGCAAAGAAAACACCGTGATTTTCAAGGAATAATATTTTTGGAGCGTAGCCGTTTTCGACGGCAAATTTGTCCATGGCTTCCTTGCAGACTTTTGCAAGTATGTATCCAGGTTTTGTAATTGGAATCCACACAGCCTTTCCTGCGAACAGGTTTTCACAATATTTTGCACCTTCTTTTCCACAAGTCATTCCATTTATTATAGAAGGGTGAAGGTGAAGTACATAACTGTAAGGGAACAGGTCATGGAGAGATGTCTCAACACTTGGTCGTCTGTTTATATGTGTGATATGACGTGAAGACATTAAGTCCTCTAAAGCCATACTTTCACGCAGAGCATCTTCCACAGGATAGGTTTTGGTCATCATTTCCGCGAGCCCTTTTCTTTCCATCATAACAAAGTCCTCAGGCTTGATGGTTGCAAGAGATGTTCCAGAACCTTTCACGTATAGATAGTTTTCATCTTTGTAAGATGTGTTGCCACCGCCGGCAAGAACGCATTCGGGGTTTTTGCCGTATCGATTTGACATTTCGGCAAGCGTTTGTAAGCTCATATTATTCATCTCCTTATTAAATATAAGTATTCAATATAATACTACTACTTTTGGAAAAATTAGTAAAGTGAAATCTAAAATTTTCCGTTATATACAATAATCGAATTTAAAAAAAAGAAAAATTGGTAATTCAAACCAATGTTTATGACCCAAATTACCAATTTATGCTTTCAGTTTTACCACAAACGAGCATCCGCCATCCGTCAGATTTTCAGCAGAGATGTCGCCACCAACAATTGACAAAATACGTTTTACAAGAGCAAGTCCAAGCCCATTTCCTTCCTCTCTGCGAGTGGTGTCTGCCTGATAAAATTTATCAAAAAGATGCTTCATAGCCTCTTCAGAAAGCCCTGGACCGCTGTCTGTTACTGAGAAGATGATGTGTTCGTCTTCTTTTTTGAGACTGATCTTCAAAAGACCGAATTGTGGATTGAATTTGATTGCATTTCCGATCAAGTTATCCCACACATGATGCATCAGTGATTCGTTTCCGGTGTAAGTAATGTCTTCTAAATCCACATCCAGTTCAAGGTCTTTCACTGTCCATGCGGATTCCAGTGCAACGATGGACTGTCGAATCTGCTCATCCAAACGGAAGGACGTCTGGTGTGTCTGAATCTCTTGATTCTCAATCTTAGAGAGCAACAAGATGTTGCCAACCAGTCTAGAAAGACGCTTTGTGTTGAATAATATTTTTTCTACGTATTCCTGATGTTCTTTGTCTAAGTCATCACAGCCTTGCAAGAGAGTTGTGTACCCTTCAATCGCATTGATTGGGGTTTTGAACTCGTGGGATACATTTGACACAAAGTCACTCTGCAGAATCTCTGTGGATGTAAGCTCGTGCGCCATCAAGTTGAATCCGGAATACACTTCCTGAATCTCTTTGGAGGAGGATTCAGTCTGCAAACGCACGGAAAAATCCCCATCTGCGACTTTTCCCATTGCATTTCTGAGCTTTTTAATCGGGTCAAAGAACCATTTCGAGAAGAATATAGTCACGACTGCCCCAATAATCAAGCAAAAAACAAGTACGAGCAGAAAGATTAGGAAAAGTGAGTCAATGTCTGTCAGGAAGAATAGCAGTGTTGCCAACCCCAAAGCAATCAAGAGGCAAGTGAACTGCTCCGCCGCCACATATAGCGTCATTCGTGTCCGAAGACTCAGTTTTATTTTTTTGTTTCGTATCAGTTCAAAGGATTCACGCGCTCTCATAGTTTAACCACCTTATAGCCAACGCCACGCATTGTCACGATTTTAAAATCCTCATTGTCGCGAAAACGTTCCCTTAGTCGTCCAATGTGAACATCTACGGTATGTGTGTCGCTGTCTGATTCATACCCCCATATCTCATCCATCAGTTGTTGACGTGTAAAGATGCGGCTAGGGTAAGATGCCATCTTGTAAAGCAACATAAATTCCTTCTGCGGTAAAACAAAAGATTCTGTCGGTGTGGTTACTGTCAGAGAATCACACTCTAAGGTTGTTTTGCCAATGATTTGTCTGCGGTCGTTAATCATCTGGGCGCGGCGCATCAGAGCCTGTACGCGCAAAATCATCTCATTGACATTGACCGGTTTTACCATATAATCGTCGGTTCCGGATAGAAATCCCATGCGCATGTCGTCAAATGCATCCTTTGCCGTAATCATCAGCACCGGAGTCGTGTTTCCGGTTTCGCGAAGCTGGCTGACAAATTCGTAGCCATCCATGACCGGCATCATAATATCTGAAATAATGATGTCAAAGTAATCGTTCTTCATTGCTTCGAGAGCCTCTTGTCCATTTGACACACCCTTCACAGTATAACCGTGCTTGGTAAGTACATGGGAGAAGAGCTCTAGAAGTTCACGATCGTCTTCAGCAATTAAAATCTTGTGCATAATTATTCCTCCTTATAAAACTTCGTAAGCAATCTCTTTCTGAGTGAAGAATCTCTGTACCATTACATCCCACGCCTGCTCTAACGACTTATCCATCGTAAACAGGTTCATGGCCGTTCCGGTCACGCATTGTAATTTCTGTCCGTCGTATTTCAGGTTGATGAAGAGTCCTCGCACGTCCTCTAATTCAAAATCCACCCCTTGTTGTTGAATCAATTTCTCGATATTAGACTCCGATAAGCCCAATACGAATTTGAATCCGAGAGGAGTGCGTTTTCCCTTAATCAGTGAGAAGCAGTATTCGCGCATATCTTTCCAAAGGGCATACTCGCGCTCAGGAGCAGTTCCTTCTTCATAAAAATCTTTCTTCAAATATCCGTCCATTGCAAAAGTCCCGAAGGTCATAATCTCTCCTTCGATAAATAGGAATGGATCAAACGTTTCCGATAATAATAATTTTGACATGCATTCTTTGACATCTGTCAGTGATAAAGCAATCATGCACGCGCCTCCTTTGTATTTTTTTTCATAAAGTATATTGCAAAAAACAGTGTTACAATCTCACCAAGCGGTACAGACATCCAGATTCCGACAATGCCAAGAAGCGGAGCCAGTATCTTTACAAATAAAATGCTGAGTGCACATCCGCGAAGCAGGCATAACGTCAGTGAGAGAGCAGGTTTGGCAGTGGATTGAAAATATCCAACTGCAAACATGTTAATACCCATCACAAGCATTCCGGCAAAATAGATGCGGATTGCCGTCGGTGACATCGCGAGAATCTCCTCATTTGGATTGAGGAAGATGTATGTAAACATGTTCGGCACCACAAGGCCCAGAATCGTCGGAATCGAACAGATTGCAAGTGCTGTTTTCATACCAAGACTTTGTACTTGGTTAATTCGTTCATGAAGTCCTGCACCGTAGTTGGTGGAGAGAATCGGTTGCGCCGCCTGATTGATTCCGTTGCAAAAGCAGATGACTACAATTGCTGAGTTGCAGATGACCCCGTACATCGTGACCCCGGCATCGCCCGCACATTTTAATAGTTCAATATTAAAGATAAAGATTACAATTCCGGATGTAACGTCAATCAAGAAACTTGTAAAACCATTTTTGAAGATACGACTAATCTGGGCAAAGGTGAATGCCTCCAGGGATAATTTGAGTCCGTTCGTTTTTGAAGCAAAGTGGAACAATAAAATCACGATTGTACATAATGAGCCGAGTACACTTGCGATGGATGCACCCGCCATTCCCATGTTCAATGGAAATACAAATACAATATCTAGTATGACATTAATAACGCCACCCGAAACAACAGCAATCATGGCGAGCTTTGGAGCGCCGTCGTTTCTTACAAAAGTTTGTAAGAGAGATGAAAATGAAAAGGCGCTAAGACCGAGAATGACATATGGTGCATAATTGCGAACATACGGCATCGTCGCTTCTGTTGCTCCAAGAAAGCGTACAATCGGTTCCATATATATGTAGAGAATAATGGTCAGCAAAACACATGTAATTGCATTCAAGAGAATGGATAATGTAAAATAGCATCTGCCAAGTTTCTCATCACCGCCACCTCTTGCGATTGACATGAGAACGGAGCCACCAACACCAAACAGAAGACCGGTTCCGAAGAAAATGTTAAACAGCGGCAGGATAATGTTGAGAGCCGCCATGGCATCAGCACCGATACCTTTTCCAATGATAATCGTGTCTGCAAGTATGTATATCGAGGTTACCATATTTGCCATAATTGCAGGAAACAGGTAACGAAAAAATATTTTTGAAACAGGTTCTGTTAATAATCGATTGGTCTGCATAAAATACTCCTTAGTAAAAGAATCTATTACCATGGAGTATAGTATAACAGATACGAGAGAAAAATACATTCTCTTTTTGGCAAAAGTTGACTTTTGCGTCTTAAAACAGTATCATAAAAAGGTAAGAAAAAAAGGAGAAACGTTATGAATCAGACAGATAGATTATTTCATTTATTAGAGACAGCAACTTCTCGTTTTCACACGATAAAAGCTGTAGGGGAACAGTTACAGGAAAATGGATTTGAGAGGTTATATTTAAAAGATAGATGGAAACTGAAAAAGGGCGGAAAATATATGGTCATTCACCATGGCTCTACCTTATTTTCATTTACAGTTGGAAAGGATTTTGAGGCAGGAGACAGTTTCCGTATTGCAGCATCCCACGGTGATTTTCCTGGATTCCAGATTAAGCCGAATGCCGGCATGGAAAACGGCGGATATCTGCAGCTGAATACGGAAGGCTACGGCGGAGCAATCCTTTCAACATGGCTGGATAGACCTCTTTCAGTTGCAGGACGTGTGGTATTAAAATCCGACGATGTATTTAAACCGGAGGTTCACTTGATAGATATGAAGAAACCAGTGCTAATCATTCCGAATCTTGCGATTCATTTTAACCGTGAGATGAACAAGGGTGTGGAACTTCGAAAGCAAGTGGAGATGATTCCGATTTGCGGGACAGCATCAGAGAAGCTTACAAAGGATGCATTTGTAGAGGCAATCGCGAAGAGTCTTGACGTGAAGAAACAAGATATTCTGGATTATGAACTGATGATTTACAACACAGACAAGCCGAGTTTCGTCGGACTTGAGGATGAATTCGTATCTTCGCCGAGACTGGATAACTTAACTTCGACACAGGCACTTGTGGAAGGTATTACAGGAGAGCAGCGAACAAGAGGCATCAATATGATGATTGTGTTTGACCATGAGGAAGTGGGCAGTCGCTCGAAGCAGGGTGCCGCATCTACTCTTGTTGCAACCTATTTGGAAAAGATTTATGCATCTCTGGGATTTGATAGACATGATGTTACAAATGCGATGGAGGAAAGCCTCTTCATGTCGGTGGACGTGAGCCATGCTTTCAATCCGAATTACGCGGCGAAGTATGATATCACCAACCGACATGTGATGAATAAGGGATTTGCAATTAAGGAAGCATCGTCACAAAGTTATGCAACAGACAGTGAGGCAATTGCAATTGTACAACAGATTTGTGAAAAAGAAGGTATTGCATACCAGAAGTTTGTGAACCATTCTGATTCCGTGGGTGGCGGAACGATTGGAGCGATTTCTTCGGCAATGCTGCCAATTCGTACTGTGGACATTGGTGTGCCGCTCTTTGCAATGCACTCCAGCCGCGAGACGATGGGCGTGAAGGATTATGAGAGTCTAGTGGATTACATCAAGGCATATTACAGATTGTAGGGATACATTATGGAAATACGTTTGAATAAATATTTGAGTGAGGCGGGTGTCTGCTCCAGAAGGGAGGCGGACCGTCTGATTGAAAGCGGAAAGGTGACCGTGGACGGAAAGCGTGCTGAGACTGGGATGAAGATTACAGATTCTCAGGTTGTCCGTGTAGGAAAGAAAGAGATTCGTCCGAAGAACGAGATGGTACTTCTCGCCGTGAACAAGCCGGTTGGCATTGTCTGCACGGAAGAGAAAAAAGAAAAGAATAATATCATTAATTTCTTGAAATATCCAACCCGTGTGACCTACATTGGTAGACTAGATAAGGATTCGGAAGGACTTCTTCTGATGACAAATAACGGCGATATCATCAACAAGATGATGCGCTCCGGTAACCAGCATGAAAAAGAGTACAAGGTGACGGTGAATAAGCCGATTACGCTGGAATTTATCGAGAAGATGGCAAACGGTGTACCGATTCTTGATACGGTGACTCGAAAATGTAAGGTGGAAATGATTGGGAAATATAAGTTTCGCATCATTTTAACCCAGGGGCTGAACCGCCAGATTCGCCGTATGTGTGAATATCTTGGTTACAAGGTAACGCAGCTTCAGCGCGTTCGCGTGATGAATATTGCACTTGGCAATCTGAAGCCGGGCGAATATCGAAAGGTGACGGATGCTGAGATTGCGGAGTTATATGACCTGATTAAAGATTCTTCCAATGAGACGGTGATTCCGGGTGAGGAGTAAATAATATGGAACAGAAAAAACAGCGAATGCAGGAATTAGTAGAACTACTTAACCGTGCTTCCAAGGCGTACTACCAGGAAGCAGATGAGATTATGAGTAATTTCGAATATGATAAGCTCTACGATGAACTGCTGGAATTAGAAAAAGAATTGGGAATTACGATGGCCAACAGTCCGACGGTCAATGTCGGCTACGAGGTCTTGAGTGAGCTTCCGAAGGAACGTCATGAGAAGCCGATGCTTTCTCTGGATAAGACGAAAGAGGTGTCGAGACTCAAGGAATTTCTCGGAAATCAAAAGGCATTGATTTCTTGGAAGTTGGACGGACTTACCATTGTACTTACTTATAAGGATGGAGAACTTCAAAAGGCTGTTACCAGAGGAAATGGTGAGGTTGGCGAGGTTATCACGAACAATGCGAAGACATTCAAGAACCTGCCACTTAAGATCGCATATCAGGGTGAATTAATTCTCCGTGGTGAGGCAGTCATTGGCTATACCGATTTTGAAAAAATCAATGCAGAGATTGAGGATGCGGATGCCAAATACAAGAATCCAAGAAACCTTTGCAGTGGTTCGGTTCGTCAGTTGAATAATGAGATTACGGCAAAACGAAACGTGCAGTTCTTTGCATTTTCACTGGTAAAAGCAGAGGATGTGGGTTTTAAGAATTCTCGTATTTGTCAGATGGAATGGTTAAAAGAACAGGGATTTGATGTCGTGGAAGGCTATGAAGTCACCGCAGATACCATCGAGGAGAAGGTAGCATTCTTTGCAGAGAAGATAGCAAAGAACGATTTTCCGTCGGATGGTCTGGTGCTTGTCTATGACGATATCGCCTACGGGCAGTCGCTTGGTATGACATCCAAGTTCCCAAGAGATTCATTTGCATTCAAATGGGCAGACGAGATTCGCGAGACGAAGCTTTTAGAGATTGAGTGGAGTCCTTCAAGAACAGGACTGATCAATCCGGTTGCAATCTTCGAACCGGTGGAACTCGAGGGAACTACCGTGAGCAGAGCCAGCGTCCATAACATCAGCATCATGGAAGAGTTGGAGCTTGGTATCGGAGATAAGATAGAAGTCTACAAGGCAAATATGATTATTCCGCAGATTGCTTCGAACTTGACAAGAAGCGGTGTGAAGGATATTCCGGATGAGTGTCCGGCGTGTCGCGGCAAGACGGAGATTCGGCAGGAAGGCAATGCGAAGGCTCTCTACTGCATGAATGAAGATTGCAGTGCGAAGCATCTCAAGTCATTTGCACTGTTTGTAAGTCGCGATGCACTCAACATCGACGGACTTTCAGAAGCGACATTAGAGAAATTCATTGCAAAAGGATTTATCAAAACCTTTTCGGATATCTTCCATCTGGACAGATATGAAGATGAGATTAAGCAGATGGAAGGTTTTGGTGAGAAGTCCTATGTGAATCTGCAAAATAGCATAGAGAAGGCGAGAACGACCACACTTCCGAGACTTATCTATGCGCTTGGTATTTCGGGCATCGGCCTTGCGAATGCGAAGGTGATTTGCAAAGAGTTTCATTACAATATCGAACGGATGATGGGACTAACCGAAGAAGAGTTAAGCAGTATCTCCGGCATTGGACCTGTGCTTGCCAAGGCTTATGTGGAATATTTTTCTAAGGAAAAGCATACCGAAGAATTAAAGAAACTTTTGGATGAATTGACAATTCCGGAAGAGGAAATAAATACAGAGGAACAGATATTTGAAAATAAGGTATTTGTTATTACAGGAAGTGTAGAGCATTTCGCTAATCGCAACGAGGTGAAGGCTGTGATTGAGGCAAAGGGCGGCAAGGTGACCGGCTCAGTAACCAATAAAACAGACTACCTGATTAACAATGATGTGAACTCTACTTCTTCTAAGAATAAGAAAGCAAAGGAACTGGGAATCCCGATTATCACGGAAGAAGAGTTCCTGAATATGATAGGGCAGTAAAGGAGGAAATGAACATGTTAGTAGTAACGAGTGAATATTTTGAACAGGAAGTATTAAATGCACAGGGACCGGTTTTGGTGGATTTCTTTGCAGACTGGTGCATGCCATGTAAAATGTTTGCACCGATTTTGGAGGATGCGCAGGAAGAACTCGGAAACCGAGTGAAAATTGTAAAAATCAATATTGATGAGTCGATTCAGTTGGCACAGAAATACCGTGTCATGAGCATTCCGACACTCAAATTATTTACAGGAGAGGAAGAACCAAGAGCGACATTTGTAGGAGCAATGTCACAGGAAGAACTTGTGGATTGGCTTGCTGAAAATGGCGTGGAATAGGAGAAAAATATGGAAAATAATTGTTTAGATGTAATTGTAATCGGCGGTGGACCGGGCGGATATTGCGCGGCCCTCTATGCTGCACGTGCAAACTTAAGCACAATGGTAATTGAAAAATTTGCACCGGGTGGCCAGATGGCGACAACCGAAATCGTGGAAAATTATCCGGGATTCGTGGACGGCATCAATGGCTTTGAACTCGGCATGCAGATGAAAAAAGGTGCAGAGCGTTTTGGAGTGAAGACAAAACTTGCAGAAGTAAAGAGCGTGGAGCTTGATAAGAATCCAAAACTCATTCATACAGCAAAAGAGACATTCGAGGCGAAGACAGTCATTCTCGCATTGGGAGCATTTCCACGAGAATTAGGACTTCCAAATGAGAGAAATCTGCGTGGTCGCGGTGTGTCATATTGTGCAACCTGTGACGGTATGTTCTACAAAGATAAGACCGTTGTGATTGTCGGCGGTGGTAACACAGCAGTTGCGGACGCCTTGTTCCTTGCGAAGATTTGCAAGAAAGTATACTTAGTACACCGCAGGGATGAACTTCGTGCATCCAAAACATATATGGAGTCTCTGGAAAATACAGAGAATATTGAATTTATTTGGAGTAGTGAGGTTGTCGAGATTCTCGAAGAGGATATGATGGTTTCCGGTGTAAAGGTAAAGAGTAAAAAGGATGATTCGATTCGTATGGTTTCTTGCGACGGTATTTTTGTTGCCATTGGAAATATTCCCAACACCAAGTTGATTGAAGGACAGGTAACACTCGATGAAGCAGGATATGCGCTTGCGGATGAGACGACACAGACGAACATTCCTGGAGTGTTTGCAGTGGGCGATATGAGACAGAAACCACTCAGACAGATTGTAACGGCTGTTGCAGACGGTGCAGTTGCGTCGAAATATGCGGAAGAGTTCTGTTTATAAAAACTTAACTTGTAGTTGAGAAACGTATGAGTTATAATGTATCCCGTACGAAAAATAAAAAGGGGAACGATATGTCAGATAGAATTGAGTTTGAAGAGATAGATGATGAGATTGTGGAAGTAAAGACAACCACAGAGGATGAGAAGGATGACGACGGATATGAGAAGATTTGTTTCTTGTGTCATCGTCCGGAGAGCACGGCAGGGAAGATGATTGACCTTCCGAATAATATCTGTGTGTGTCAGGATTGTTTGCAAAAGAGTTTTGACACAATGAACAATATGCCGTTTGATTTGAGCCAGCTTGCGAATACACCGGGTATTCATTTTATGAATCTTGCTGATTTCGAAAATATGATGCCGAAGAAGCAGAAGATTAAGAAGAAAAAAGAAGGCGAGCCGAAGAAGTCGATTATCAATATTAAAGATATTCCGGCGCCGCATAAGATTAAAGCTCAACTTGATGAGTATGTAGTTGGTCAGGAATATGCTAAGAAAGCGATGGCGGTTGCAGTTTACAATCATTACAAACGTGTTGCAACGGATACAATGGATGATATTGAGATTGAAAAGTCCAACATGCTGATGATTGGACCTACCGGAAGTGGTAAGACCTATCTGGTCAAGACACTTGCGAAACTTCTTGATGTGCCATTAGCGATTACAGATGCAACTTCTCTGACAGAAGCCGGATACATAGGTGATGATATTGAAAGTGTTGTATCGAAGCTACTCGCAGCAGCAGACAATGATGTAGAGAAAGCAGAGCAGGGAATTATCTTTATTGATGAGATTGATAAGATTGCGAAGAAGAGAAATTCCAGTCAGCGCGACGTTAGCGGTGAATCTGTTCAGCAGGGATTACTTAAGTTGTTAGAAGGCAGCGAAGTGGAGGTGCCGGTGGGTGCGAACAGCAAGAATGCGATGGTTCCGCTTACAACAGTAAACACAAAGAATATTCTGTTTATCTGTGGCGGTGCATTTCCGGATTTGGAAAACATTATCAAGGAGCGCCTTAACAAGCAGTCTTCGATGGGATTCATTGCTGACCTTAAAGATAAATACGATAAAGAAAAGAATCTGATTTCTAAGGTGACGGTTGAGGATCTTCGCAAATTTGGTATGATTCCGGAGTTTATCGGACGACTTCCGATTATCTTCACATTGCAAGGCTTGGATGAAGAGATGCTTGTGCAGATTCTGAGAGAGCCGAAGAATGCGATTCTGAAGCAGTATCAGAAGCTTCTGTCACTTGACGAAGTAAAGCTTGAATTCAGTGAGGATGCGCTTCATGCAATTGCCGCAAAGGCGATGAAGAAGGATACGGGTGCGAGAGCACTTCGTTCTATTATCGAAGAGTTTATGCTGGATATTATGTATGAGATCCCAAAGGATGATAACATTGGAGTCGTAACCATTACAAAAGAATATGTAGAAGGAACCGGAGCACCGATGATAACCATGCGTGGTCAGGCAAAGCTTCCGGTGAATAATTAAACTTCATGGAGGTGTCGAAAGACACCTCTTTTTCATATCATAATTAAAAAAAGAGAGAATCTATTTATGCCGAATGAAGGATGCAGAGAACGGATTTTATCCGAGGACTATAGAGATTTTATTGTAAGTTCACTGCAGGAGGATGTGTTCGCGGGGCGATTTTCAGGTGAAGTATGCCGGCAGGAATCAACAAACTTCTATCAAATGTTCTATGTAAATCAAGAAGATGCCGACCCGATTCGTTTTGACCGATACCCCTATAATTCGGTACCAAAATGCTATACACTGATTGACGTGGAGGCGATGACGCAGTCGGGTATTACGCAGGTGCAGAATTATCCGACGCTCAGTCTGCAGGGTAGTGACGTACTCATTGGTTTCGTGGATACGGGAATTGATTATCAGAATCCCGTTTTTCGTAATTTGGACGGAAGTACACGAATCGTAGGATTATGGGATCAGACAACACAGGATGGCGAGCCACCGGAGGGGATGTATTATGGCACGGAGTATGGGGAGGCAGAAATTAACGCTGCATTGCAGAGTGACAATCCGCTAACGGTTGTGCCAAGTCGCGATGAAAATACTCATGGAACTTTTTTGGCAAGTCTGGCAGCAGGCGGAGTGAATGAGGGAAATCAATTTATCGGGGCTGCGCCGGATGCGCAGATTGCAATGGTGAAGCTAAAACCTGCAAAGCAGTACTTAAGGGACTTTTATCTGATTCGGACTGATGCACCTTGTTACCAGGAAAATGACATTATGCTCGGAATCAGCTATCTAAACCAACTGGCAGAACGGCTTAATCTACCGCTTGTAATCTGTATTGCACTGGGAACTAATATGGGCAGTCATAGCGCCAACTCACCTCTCACGGCCATTTTAGAAGTGTATGCGAATATTGCAAATCGGGCTGTTGTTATAGGTGGCGGAAATGAAGCGAACCAAAGACATCATTATCTTGGGCAGGTGGAGAATGCAAATGACACGGAGCAGGTCGAGATACGTGTCGGGGAGAATGTCAGTGGTTTTTGCACGGAACTATGGTCTGATGCATTGAATTTGTTGGCAGTTTCCATTCTATCGCCAAGCGGGGAGCAGACCTATCGGTTTCCGATTCGAAGTGAGGAGACGGACAGCTATACATTTGTGCTGGAACAAACCATGGTTACCATAGATTACAAGGTGTTTGTAGAGAGACTTAATGCAGAACTTATTTTCTTTCGATTCGAGAATCCAACACCCGGAATCTGGAAGATTGTCGTGGAACCGGTGCGGGTGGAGGAAGGGCAATTTCACATATGGCTTCCGGTGACAGAGTTTCTGGAAAATGAAGTGTTTTTCCTGGAGTCGAATCCGGATTATACGATTACGGAGCCTGGCAGTGCTTTGTCCGGCATGACGGTTGCTTTTTATAATGGAAACAATAATTCTATTGATATTCAGTCCGGAAGAGGCTATACTAGAGGTAACAGAGTGAAGCCGGATTTTGCAGCACCGGGTGTCAATGTAACAGGGGCTGTGGCAAGGAATCAATTTGCCACGCGCACAGGTTCCAGCATCGCAGCAGGCATTACCGCAGGAGCAGCAGCACTCATTATGGAATGGGTGGTGTATCGGTTGCAGCAAAAGACCATAGATTCCACACAGATTCGTAACCTTTTGGTCTTGGGAACGGATAAGAGACCCAATGAAGAATATCCGAATCGCGAATGGGGATATGGAGCACTGAACGTGTACAATACATTTGAGACAATTCGGCGGATATAATAGGGAGGAAAAACAACAATGGCAAATTTTTTTAAGGATTTAGGAAAGATCATATCAGAAAAGGCGGAAGTGGTTGCAAAGAAGACGGGAGAAGTGGCAGATGTAGTTGTCAAGAAAACAGAGCAGACTGTCGAGGTGCAGAAGATTAAAAGTCAAATCCATGTGATGCAGCGCAATAATGACAGAGACTATAGAGATATCGGTAAGATGGTTTATGATAAATTCAAAAATGGCGAAGGCGCAGATGCAGAGTATATTGAGCTCTGTGATGCAATTGCAGAGCGCGAAGTAGCCATCGCGAAAGCAAAAGAGGAGATGGCGAAAGTGAAAGGCTTAGATATCTGTCCGGAATGCGAATCGCACATTGAGCCGGATGCAACATTTTGTCCGAAATGCGGGGCAAAAGTAGAAGGCTGCGATTGTGAAGGGGATGCAGAAGCAGAATTTGAAGAGTAAGAATACGAATGTATGATAAGGAGAACAGAGTGAAATCTGTTCTCCTTTTTAGTGTCTAGACAAGATTCTCTTTTTTATGCGTCTAATTATGCCTGCTAATAACTATTCTGGGTATACAACAAGAGTTGAACAGGAGTTATACCCAGAATACGTTTGATGTTAGTCAAAAAACTTGCTTTGAGGGGGAATGGGCATAGATAAGTTGCAAAAGGGCTTTTATACCCACTAAGGACACGTCAACGAGGATATGTCCCACAATTCCATATTAAAATGATTCCAAAGTACCAAAATCAGACGTAAAATATATTGACAAGAAATACTATATGCTATATAGTATCCATATACAATATTATACGCCATATAATATTGCACAAACAAAAGCATTGTCAAACTCAAGAAAGGAGTGGAAGCATGGTATTTAATACAGGAGCCACGCTTCTGGATGCTATCGTACTTGCAGTTGTATCGCAGGAAGAAGAGGGTACATACGGATATAAGATTACACAGGATGTAAGACAGGCTCTAGATGTGTCAGAGTCCACTTTATATCCAGTCCTTCGAAGACTGCAAAAGGATGAGTGTTTGGAAGTATATGATATGGAATTTGCAGGGCGCAACCGCAGATATTATAAATTAACCGAAAAAGGCGAAGCGCAACTACATTTGTACCGTATTGAGTGGAAATCATACACGTCAAAAATCAGCAGACTGTTCGAAGGAGGGAAGAAGGATGAATAGAGTAGAGTTTATGCAGCAGTTGGAACGTTTGCTTATGGATATATCGGAGAACGACAGACTGGATGCAATTGCATATTATAACGATTATTTTGATGAGGCAGGCGCAGAGAACGAAGCTCAGGTAATCCGCGAACTCGGCAGTCCTGAGAAAGTAGCTGCCATTATCAAGACAGACCTGAATTCGTCAGGAAATGTGGAAGCTGAATATACGGAGCATGGTTATGAAGATGGGCGAGATGGCGCAAATACAAACACACCGGCTACACAGAAGCTATCCTCGCGGGAGAAGAAAAAACGAGATTTCCCGCTTGCGCTGATTATTATTCTGGTTATTTTCGCATCTCCGATTCTTGTTGGTATCGGGGGAGGAGTTCTTGGAGTTGTTCTTGGAGTGTTGGGTGCAATATTTGGAATTATAGTAGCAGTGATAGTGACTGTATTTTCAGTAGCAGTAGCAATGTTGGCATGTGGTAT
Source organism: Faecalimonas sp. (assembly GCA_045630205.1). GTDB lineage: Bacteria > Bacillota > Clostridia > Lachnospirales > Lachnospiraceae > Faecalimonas. The sequence goes on from JAZQSP010000094.1 coordinate 16,004, forward strand.
TGCATGCGTGGTTGCAGGTGCCGCACTCATAGTAGTTGGTCTCATGCGTGCAGTTATAAGTGGTATTGAGGGATTGGTTCTTGTTGGTGTCGGCGGTATTACATTCGCACTTGGAGTTCTGTTTACCATTTTATTCGTGTGGTGTGCTTTCAAGTGGCTTCCGGCCTTGTTTAGATGGACCATCGATTTGATACAGAGACTTTTCAGTAGAAGGGAAAGGAGGAGTAAAGCATGAAGAGATTTACAAAGGTAGCGTTAATTATTGCGGCAGTTGTTGGTGGTATCGGAATCTGTTGTCTGGTTGGAGCTGTGGCAAAGGGATTGACTTGGAGAATGGTTGCAGACATGGCGACGGACGGAAGATTTTCTTTTGGTCCGGACGAACTTGCAGAGTTCGGCATAGGAGACAGACAGAACGAAACGAAGGATGCACAGGCAAAAGGAAGTGTGACGCAGGTGGAAGAGGCCTTCGGAAGTCTTGATGTGGAACTTGGAGCCGGAAAAGTAGAAATTAGTTATGCCGATGTCGAGAAGGTTGAAGTGGAGCAAGAAGAGACTCCAGGTTTTCGTTGCTATGTAGAGGAATCGACGCTTCATGTAGAGGGTGGCAAAAAGTTCGGAGCGAACTATAACAATGCCAAGATTGTAATACGTATTCCTCGCAATTATTCATTTGCTGAGTTTGAGCTGAAAGTTGATGCGGGGGAGGCGACGGTGGATGGTATCGTTGCAAATGAAGCAAGTATCGATGTGGATGCCGGAAAAGCAACAATTAAGAAGCTGGATGCAAAAGAGGTAGATGCATCTGCAGATGCAGGAGAATTATATATAGAAATAGTTGGCAAGAAAGAAGATTACAGTTATAATTTAGAGTGTGATATCGGAACAATTCGAATTGGTGGGGAGTCTTATACAGGACTTGGTGCCGAGAAGAAGATTAAGAATCTGAATGCGGAGCGTTTTTTAGAAGCGGATTGCGATGTTGGAAACGTTCAGGTTGAATTCACAGAATAAAAAGGATGGAGGAAAAGAATATGGAAAACAAAAAATTATATCGTTCATCAACAAATTATAAGTTGGCCGGTGTTTGTGGCGGAATTGGCGAGTATTTTAATATCGATCCGACATTGGTTCGTCTGGGATGGATTGTCTTCTCTGTAGCAGGAGGGGCAGGATTGCTTGCATATATCATTGCAGCGCTTGTGATGCCAAAACAATAGTATGTATACAAAAGAGGCTGTCGCGACAGCCTCTTTTTATTGCTCTTATGTAGTGTACAAAAAACAACTATTTTCTTTGATACAATAAGTTTTGAAATACATATTTTCTTTTGGAATCCATTCATTTACAAAGCGTTCTGACATTTGCAGACCGTTGCGTTTGACAATACGTTTCATCTGTTCTTCTTCGGAAGTTTCACAAAAGATGCGAAGGTCATATGCCCCTTCGAAATAAGGGTGTTGGCTATATGAGCCTTCAATTATCACGAGTGGTTTTTGGGATGTATATATTTGCGAACTCAGGGTCAGGGTGTGACAATCATATGTATGGTAGCAAAAACCGTCTGCATCTCCCAGATGAAAAATAATCTCCTCCATAAAACGTTCATAATCCACATTACCTCCCACTTCCGCAAGGCGTTCAGGAGTTTTCTGATGTGCCTGTAAAAAATAATCGTCGATATGAAATAAATTGGAATCCGAGAATTCCTCATGCAGTAATTTTCCAAGTGTCGTCTTGCCACTGGCACTCATTCCGTCAATTGCAATTACATACGGAGAGTTATCGCCTTTTGCCAGCAGTCCTTGTTCTATTTCCTTTTTTATTCTTTCAAACAATTCATTTATCATTAATATTCATTACTCCTGATTTTTCAAGTCCTAAGATAATAATTGGAATCAGTACTAACTGAACTATAATACCGGGTATTGCATTTAGGAGTGCACCGCCTAAGAACATCTGCCAGGTAAATGCAGAACTTGTAATTCCATAGACCAGTATGCTGACGCATCCCCAAACGATGCGACCGAATATCATGGCCAATAGCAGGCTTATGTATATTCGAAGTCTCAGCCCTTTGGTTTTTTGATACATCAAACCGGATATAGCACCATAAGTAGCTAATTCAAATGCCATACAGAAGGCATTGACCGGTAGCGGCATAGAAAAAAGCATGCAACGAAGCAATGGTGTTATAAATCCTGTCATAAGTCCGTATTTCCAACCACAAATAAACCCACAAATTAGAATGGGAAGATGCATCGGTAATAATTTATTTCCTATTTCTTGAATCTGCCCGGTAAAGAAAGGTAGAATCAAGCCGAGTGCGAGAAGCACTGCAGATATTGTTAATTTTTTTGTCGTATTCATAATCATCCCCTTTTCGTTGTTCTTAGTTTAGTAAAAGTATAAAGAGATGTCAATGTATTTCATTATTATATATATAGGAAATATTGTGGTCTGAACAAGGTAAGACACAATATCTAGATGCTACATAATAAACGCAAAAAAAACCTTAAGAAATAGGAGAATTTTGTGTTGACAAATAAAAATAAGTTGTGATATCCTTGTTAGGCACTCCCAAAAAAAGTGCAAAGTTTTCAAATAAAAAAAACTTTAAAAAAGTTGTTGACAAGACAAAATGCCTGTGATATTATGAATAGGCTGTCGCGAGACAACAGGAGAACATTGATAATTAAACAATAGATGACAAAACAAGCATTCCTGAAAATTTCTAAGAGAAAATTTCAAGAACGGACATCGAAAAGATGACCTTAAAAACAGTAAAACAGGAACAGAATTGCTAGTAGTGATTCTGAACT
>JAZQSP010000095.1:0-1042 GCA_045630205.1 Faecalimonas sp.
ATACGGAATAGTCGGTTTTGTTGCATAGGAGTTCATAATCACATCTGAGTACTGTCCGAAGAACTGCATATCGAGTAGAATCATTGCAAGACCGCCAACAACAGAAACGACAAGGGAAATTGCCAAAGGCTTTTTTGTTATGGCCCGTTCGTCTTTCCAAGTCCCAATTTTCTTGCCGAGCCAAATTCCTATTGCACCTAACACAATGCCATAACCAGCAGATTGAATTGCTGTAATGACACCCATAAGTATATTAGCGGAAATTTGACCGAGTCCGCTGCCATTCAATTCTTCAAGAAGCTGCTGTTTTATATCTGCAGGATAGCTATCCAAGACATAAATGCCTGTAAAGAAACCGCCCAAAAGACCTATCATAGCGAAAAACAAAAGGGTTTTCCAATATATCTTAATGAAATTTTTCATATCACACCTCCTCGGAAGAACTTGTTTGTTCCTTGTGTAATACTTTTTTCTGCCAGGACTTCTTTTCGCATTGGGGGCAACGCATATATCTTGTTCTGCCTATGTGCGGAGCCATAGCAACGGCTCTATATGTCGGTACATATTGGTGTCCGCATTCTTTGCATGTATAATATCCTGCCACTTGCTCCATCCGCAGTGCATAGAAGCAACCCGCTAAGAACAAAACAAATCCAAATACAATGAGAGTAATTCTTAGTCCATTTGACATTTGCACAAAAGCGGCAACAAATACCAAAGCAAAAAGAACGACCGTCGCTGTAATGCCTATAAACACTTCTACAGATAACAATCTTTTTTCTGCCTGTTCTTTTTGCTTAATCATCTCAAGTAAATTGTTCTCTAATTCTTTGTTGTAATTATCCATTGTAACTACCTCCCCACATAATAAATCATTAACACTGATACCCAGAACATCACAAAGTTCAAGCATAATAGACGAGTCGGGCAGAGATTTGCCAGTTTCCCATTTTGATATTGCTCTGTCGGTAATATTCAGTTTTTCTGCCAACTGCATTTGGGTTAAGTTTGTTTTTCTTCTGCACTCGGCAATGAACTTTCC
>JAZQSP010000096.1:0-1038 GCA_045630205.1 Faecalimonas sp.
AAAGGCTTCCAGAACGGCGGACAGATCATCCGCAACTTGGGCTATCATTTGGAATCTCTGGCGATCGTGGATGCTATGGACGCTGAAGCCGGTACCATCACTTTCCGCGCGCAGTAATACCTTCCGCCGCTATATGCAAAACTGCCGCACCACCCATAAAAGGTGCTGCGGCTTCTTATTCGAAAAAGCGGAATTTACTTTCGGCAATAGACTTGAATTGCTTCACAGATAAATATTGCAGTACCATCAGCGTGCTTATCGATGTTGTTCTTATAGCGTTCATCTGCAACATACATCTGACCGAGACCCGCTAGAATTTCGTTTGTGCAAATATAGTAATTCTCGGTGATATGGTTTTGCAGCATTTTCACAAGGTTCTGTGCCTCGGCGGAATCAGGCAGTTCGACCTTTCTCATGCACACCGCAAACTCTGCCATGATGTGGTCCATTCCCTCGGCAAGGTCATTCCACTTCTGCTTGGAGTAATTCTTGGTCCGTTCTGCGTGTTCCTTGTATGCGTCTGTTTTGCCCCATTTTTCTTTGGCTTCAGCCTTATGCTTATCAAATTCGCTGTTGTCAAATGCTTTCATAACATTTTCTCCTTTCACAGCACCGTCAATGGCGAAAATTAATCGTTCCAACCGCTCTTTTTTGAGTGTGAGCAGATGTTTTTGCTCTTTCAGCGCCTTGTTTTTATCATAATTCTGGGATGACAAAATCTCCTCGATGTTTTTTAAGGAAAAGTCAAGTTCGCGGTAAAAGAGAATCTCTTGCATACGAAGAAGGGAATTTTCGTCGTAAAAACGATAGCCTGTAGACCTGTCAACGAAGGCTGGGGTCAACAATCCTATTTCATCGTAATAATGCAGTGTGCGCACACTTACACCCGTAAATTCGGCAAATTCTTTAATCTGCATTTTCAATTTTATCACCTCGCAACAAGAGCATACACTATGACGGAGCGTGAGAGTCAATACCCTTTTGAAAAAAATATGGATTGATGTTCGAAAAATTCTTATTTGTTTAACTGTTTTCAGA
>JAZQSP010000097.1:0-15832 GCA_045630205.1 Faecalimonas sp.
GATTGCAATTGCAACCCAGATTGCAGGTGCGATTGTTTCGCCTAAGAAGATTACGCATAAAATAGAGCACATAGCTCCGGCAGTATTTTCAATTGGATCCGCTAAAGATTCTTCGATGAAACGGATTCCAAAGTATGAGCATGCCATGGATAAAATGTAACATAAAGAAACTGGTGCGTAAGCAATCAGGTTCATTGGATTGTAAGAAATATCAGAAGTCAGCAGTGTAAATACTGCATGAATTCCCATTACTGCTCCAACTAATACACATACTCTTAAATGATCATATTTTCTGTCCTCATGTGAACCTTTCTTATAAAAAAGCTCTGCAACACCCCACAACAGTGTTGTTACAAGTGTAAAAAATAACCACATAAAAATTCCCCCTATTTTTTACATAAATTTATTTTTAATATTTATATCACAAAAAATGGAAAAATTCAACAAAAAATTAGGCTTCAACAAGAAGCCTAATTTGTAAATCATTTTTGAAAAATTCTAATTTCTCCGTCAAAATCAAGATGTAAACTGTTTTCATCGCATTTCACGATTTTAATTATTGTGACCATTTCATCTGTAGTCTCAATACAATTGAATGTGATAGTTTTTGTAGCATCATCGTAGGTATAACCTTCACATAGATCAGAATCATTCACAGGATTTCCGCAACCGCAATAATAGCTGAAGCTGCCGTCTTCACCAAAGCGAATGGTTTCTGTATCATGCTCAGCATCTCTTGTCCATGAGGTATTCACAAATGAATATTTGCTATAATCAACGCTTGAATCTTCTGTTTTTTTATTTTCGCTACATCCCACAAACAATATAGCGCATACGAAAACCAAAGCTACCAAAGAAAGATATTTTTTCACACTTTTCACCTCCAGAAAGCATTACATATATTTCTTGTCATTTTCCATTTAAATATAATATTTATGGTATGACAAACTTCTTACAAGCAAAAAATAAAGTTTTCTTTTCCCAAAGCAGTCCGCAGGTTGTTTCTGCCCAACTGTACTGGGACATATACTCACCACGGAATTCGGGCTTTCCGGTTTTTAAGTAACTATAATAATCACAATCAATTTTCTCGGGATTCACAGAATAGAGATAGTTGTTTCTCTCAAAAATTTCTTCCATATCAATTGCTTCAAGGGCTTGGCGCAGATCACGAAATAATTGATGGATATAGTTTTGGTTCTTTTTCTCTTCATTGTTTTCCCAGAGTACAACTCCAATTTCTGCAACCGTAACACCTGCACCGTTTCGATCAATCAAAAATGCAAACAGTTCTTTGGTTTTTGAACGTTTGAACGTCAACTTTTCACCTTTTGCATAGACCTCGAAATTGCCAAAGCATTTCACTGTAAGTGGTTTTTCTTTTTTACGAATACCTTTTATATTATCAATCTCTACCTGCACATCTTGGGCCGACACAGGTTTCATTAAGTATCCGGAGGCGTGGAGCTTAAAGGCGGGAATTGCATATTCCTCATATCCGGTACAAAATACGATTTTGCAATCGGGACAAGCATTAAGAATCTTTTCTGCAAGCGCAAGTCCACCCATACCACGCATATTAATATCCAAAAAGGCAACATCAACCGAATTTTCTTTTACAAAGGCAAGGGCTTCATCACAGCCGGAAAACTGAGCAACTTCAGAGATATCGGGTGATGCTTTAATTGCTGCTACTAAAGCACCAAGCATTAATACTTCATCATCAACTGCTAATGCAATCATTATTCCACCTCCTTAGGAATCGTTATCAAGACCTTGGTACCAACACCCTGAGTGCTTTCAATTTCAAGGGTGCCATTTACCATCGCCTTTAATCTTCCACGAATATTACGGATTCCCACGTGTTTTCTCTCATCAAGCAAGACACCCGTATCAAATCCTACACCGTCATCCTCCACCGAAACACAGTAATGGGTATCGGTCTCATAGGAGACTACACGGATTGCACCGCCTTTTTGTAATTTCATCAATCCGTGCTTGATCGCATTTTCTACAATTGGCTGAATAGTAAGTGCAGGAATATGAAAATCGTCTGAATTCATTTCAAAGGAGAACGTCATATCAGGAAAGCGCACATTTTCAATACTGATGTAATGGTGTACGTGCTCCATTTCCTGTGACATTAAAATCGGCTTAGGATTATCCAATTCTCCGAAATTACCTCTCAGATATTTCGCGAAGTTATGAACGAGTTCTCCTGCCTTCCGAGGATCTATATTGCAAAGTTGTTCAATACTGCCGAGAGTATTATAAATAAAGTGCGGACGAATTTGACTCATCATAGTAGACACTCTGCTTTCGGTAAGCTGCGCATTTAATACGATTTTCTCGGTTTCCAATTCTTTGGCTTTAGCAAGAACGTTGATGCTGTTTGGTATAACTTTAAGCACCGCAACCATTGCAGCAATAAAGAAAACAATAAAAATGTATTTAGACGTAAGTCCACCCTTCCATAATCCAAGGTCTGTCATAATAACATCAAAACCGAAAGAGATAAGCGGCAAAATCGAACCGATATAAAGCCAACGTTCTTTCCCTTTTGCAACAAAAAGCTCTCGTATAAGGCAACCAAGCAGAATGACGTTTGCAAGCATTTGTGCAGCAGCCCAGTAAAGCCACATATCATAAAAGAACATATCCGTTAAGATAGGCAAAACAAAAAGCACTGCATTAACAAAACCGAGAAGAACAACGGTGATTGTACCAATCGTTTTCGTGCCTTTCAGGAAGTGCACAAGCGCAATGGAAAGGAAGAACATATAGAACATCATCGAACAACCCAGAACTGTTGTGTTTGATACAACGGATTCACTCCAGAATGACACTCCGTCAGCACTATAAGACAGGTATGTGCCGGCAAACAAAATTACGATGCCAAACACCCAAAGCGTCTTGCTATTTTTTATATGTATAAGGGTTGAAAATAGGGCGGTTCCCAAGATCATGAGAGAAACAATAACAAACAACAGACCAATGTCTCTCTGGGTGTTTCCGCTGTCAAGAACGCCTTTTTCAAACTCAATATCCGTCCATAAAGCCGTGTTGGACAATAATTCGTCAATCGCAGTTTCATTACCAAAACTATGCGGATTATGAATAAGGATTTCAATTGGTTCTTCGCTTGCGCTTGTAAGAGTATAAGCAGTCCAATTCACGCCGCAAGCAGAATCTCCATACAGAGAATTTTCCATATCAATTACAAAAGGCTCATTTTCACCCTCATAAAATGTCAAATTAATGTGGTCTGTATAGAGCGCTATCGGTGTATCACCACTATAAACACCAACATACTCTCCATCCGGGGCCAGCATATGGAAGTTTCCTCGCAGCGTTACGTCGCCCTCAGTAGAAGGAATGTGGTTTCCTTTTACAATCTTCTGCCACTTACCATCGGCAATACGATATTCGCCATCAAAATACACCTGTGCAACCAAAGCCGGTATGGCTTGATTACTGGTTGCATTGCCGTGCCACAACAAAATAACGGCTGAGAGCAATAATAATAGAACTCCTGCAATCGTTAGTGTTGTCATATTCAAAAAACGAAACTTGGTTTCTTTATCGTTCATTATCTCAACTCCTTAAAAAACAATTTTTGTTCCTCTCCTTATTACAAAATTCTTATGTCTATAATTCCTTGTTTTTGGATATATAATCCAGCATATTACAATGAATAATCCCGTCTCTTTTTTGGAGCAATTGATCTAATGTAAACAAATATTTCGGATAATTGTCTCGTATCTTAGAGAATGGTTTGTATTCTCTGTCTTCCGTTACTTTATCCATAATTGTCATTGAAACCTGAACATATTGGTAATTGTCGTCTTTTCTTGTGATAAAATCACACTCCAAAGTTCCTATTTTCCCAACACTCATTGCATATCCCTTTGCCCTCAAGTATGTGTACATCACATTTTCCAACACTGGACCATAATTGATCCTCGTATCTGTATTTCTCGAAAAATATATTCCCAAATCAGCAAGATAATATTTTTCTTCACCACGCAGAGATTTTTTTGAACGCAGATCAAACCTTGGACATTTGTAGATAATTTTCGCATTTTCCAATATCTCTATATAAGTGCGAAGCGTCTCTCTTCTGATTGGAATCTTTTCCTCGTTATTAAAATAATCCAAAATATTTGTAAGACTAGTTGTTGCACCGAAATTATTTATAATATAGGTCATGACCTTATCGAACACAGTTTTATTTCTGATTTTGCGATGTTTGACAATATCTTTATCAATAATTTGACTAATTACGTTGTTTACATAAAAGTCTTTATCGTCTTTCCCTTCGAATTCAAGTGTTTTAGGAAAACCTCCAAAGCGAATATATTCATTGAATTCCTCCATATTACTTTCACTAACTGGGAGCCCCCTAAATTTCTTCATTTCAATAAATTCGTAGAAATTCAAAGGAAACATCTCAATTTCAATATATCTACCGGTTAACTTTGTTGCCAACTCTCCACTCAACAAATAGGAGTTTGACCCCGTAATAAAAATTGAAAAATTCCCTTCTTCTCTGAATGCATTAATTACCTCTTCAAAACCTTCTACATTTTGAATTTCATCTATAAAAAGATACTTGTAATCCTCATCTATGATTCGTTCATCAATTGCTTGTTCTAACTGCTGCGCTGTTTTGATGTTTTTAAATCCTCTTTTGTCAAGATTAATCTGAATAATATCTTTTTCTGCGATTCCAATTGATAACAACTCGTTTATAACAGATAACATAAAACAAGATTTCCCACATCGCCGAATACCTGTAATAACCTTAATTAAATCACTATTGATAAAGCCTTTTATCTTGTCCATATAGTATTGTCTAACATAGATTTTATGATTTGTCATAGCACATCACCTCCATTTAAATTATACTCAATAATTCAGTTAAATGCAAGTTAAAGCGTATATTTTTTTATTTTTTTATTTTCCACCTCCTTAAAAGCCGTTTAACTGCAAAAAGCAGACTCTCAAAAAGAAGAGCCTACTTTTATTCACTATCATCTACCATTCATCTTTTATAACTCAATCACGCGATTCCAACATGTCCTCTATGAATATCCCATACCCTCTCGTCGGGTCATTCACCAGCACATGCGTCACCGCACCGACTATCTTACCATCCTGAAGGATTGGACTTCCACTCACGAGTGTGTCAAGTATGGACCAACACTTTTTTGTATTTTAATTTCGCTGAATTTTGATGTAATTTGAGCTTACGTTACTTCTATTCCAGGTAACCGTTTTAGGTCTAATGTACTCATTGTCATCATCTGCTGCACAGCCAACTCATGCAAGAACTTCATACGCTCTTCCTGAGATTTTCCTTGTTGAATCAAAATAGCATTATAGCTTTCCATATTCGTTAATACTAACAACTGATAAATCGTAGCCTGATCACGAATATTTCCAGACTCATTTGGATTCTCATCTCGCCACTGTTTTGCCGTTTTACCAAACAATACCACATTTAGCATGTCCGCCTCACTGGCATATGTATAAGAAATTTGTAATGGTGTTAATTCCGGTGGAATCAAGTTTGCCTTGATAGCATCTGTATGGATTCGATAATTTAATTTTGAAAGTTCTCTATTTAGATTCCAGTTCAATGATAAACGGCTATTTTCTTCTGCCTTTAACCTTTTGTAATCTTTGATGATATACAATTTAAATTCAGGCGAAATCCATGAAGCAAATTCAAAAGCAATATCTGAATGAGCATATGTTCCACCATAACGGCCAGATTTGCTAATAATACCTATTGCATCTGTAGCCTCAATCCATTTTTTAGGAGACATGGTAAATGCATTTGCTCCTGCTTCATTTTTAAACCCCTCGAATTCGAGGGGTTTAAAATTTGAATTATGTAACGTCTCCCATAATCCAAGAAATTCAATAACATCTCGTCCCCTCATCCAGTTCTGTATTACAGCTGTTGGATCATCGCTCTTATATCGTGCAATGTCTGTGATTGATATATATTCATTCTGAAAATCTTCAGTATATATTCCAATATCAATTCCATTTGCATGAATTACTTGTTTAACTAATTTTGACATATAACTTCTCCTTCCTACTTATTTAATTATGGCGAATTCGCCACAATTGCTAACTCTGAACACTACAACCATCATATATATAATTATATCATCTTTTCCTTGTTCGAACAAGTGTTCTGTTGAAAATTTCACTATAATTACACTATTTTTCATTATTTTACATTGTTTAAACTTCCATTCAGAAAGGAGATGCCTCTTTGACATCCCCTCTTTCTCCTACATTCCCAACATGTCTTCGATAAATATCCCATACCCTCTTGTTGGATCATTTACAAGAACATGTGTCACGGCGCCAACTATCTTCCCATTCTGAAGTATAGGACTTCCACTCATACCCTGTACAATTCCTCCTGTCAACTCCAATAATTTTTCATCTGTCACTTCTATGATAATTCCTTTGTTCGCATCTTTCGCATAAGAATCTATATTTTTTATCTTAATGTCATACTCTTCAACTATTCCGTTGACACAGCACAATATTGTTGCTTTTCCCAATCGAATATCTTCTTTTTTACATATCTCGACAGGTTCTATATCTCCGCAAAGTGTTTCTATCTTGTTGATAGAACCATATATCCCGTCTTCTGTATTTTCACTAATTACACCAAGTTTATTACTGCTTCTGTATATAATAACTCCTTCTAAACCACCGGGTTCGCCTTTTTGTCCTTTCTGTATTCCAATAATATTCGTGTTATAAACAGAACCTTTTTCTATCTCAATCAGCTCGTTTGTCTCGGAATCATGAATCCCGTGTCCCAACGCACCAAACTTACCATCCATTGTAAGATAAGTAAGCGTGCCAAGACCCTGCACACTGTCTTTCACCCAAATCCCAAGCTTGTACTGGTCTTTTTTCACTTCCACAGATTGCATCTTTACATCAATATATTCATTATCCCTGCGTAATTTTAGTATAACTTCTGAGGATTCCAACTTGTTGACTGCCTGAACAAGCTCTCTTTTATTCTCAATTTCTTTACCATTGAGTTCAACAATATAATCTCCTGATTTCACAAGATTTTTAGCTGGTTCATATTCAGTTCCGTCTACACATTCCATGCACTCTGTCGAAAGAACTAACACACCGTCTGTCTCCATGTAGATGCCGATTGCCATTCCTCCGGGAATCACATACTGCGCATTACTTCCTCTGCTGCTGACAATCTGTTTCTCTTCGCTTGCCTCTAATTGTTGCACTCCAAAACCGGTTCCCATCGTCATCGTTAATACCAAGATGATGACAAGAATCCGCTGATACCACCATTTTCTCATTCCACACCCTCCTATTATTTCAAAACAAAAAAGCAGATAACTTTTTCGTAAAAGTCTCTGCTTTATTATGTGGATTATATGTTGTTTCAATCTGGTTTTATTTTGTACGCTTTGCCAATTCTTTCATCTCTGCGGCGCTCTGTTTTACAGACTCTGTAATCTCCACGCCGCCCAAGATTCGGGCAAGTTCATCTATCTCTTGGTCTGCATTTAACAAGGAAATGCTTGTCTTGGTTTTGCCATCTGTGACAGTTTTTTCAATCGCATAATGTGCATCTGCCATCGCTGCAATCTGAGCCAAATGTGTGATGCAAATTACCTGATGATTCTTTGCGATATAGGCCATCTTCTCAGATACCTTCTGCGCTGTTCTTCCACTGATTCCAACGTCGATTTCATCGAAAATCAACGTTTCTATGCGGTCTTTATCTGCGAGTACTGTCTTAATCGCAAGCATGATACGCGACAATTCACCACCGGAAGCGACATCACCAAGCGCACGAACCGGTTCGCCCGGATTCATGGATATCATGAACTCCGCTTCATCTGTTCCATTTGCGGTATAATGCTCTGTTTTCGCAAATACCATCTCAAACTTGACATCTAAGAAATTCAAATCTAAGAGACCCGCTATAATCTGTGAAACCAATTCTTGTGCAGCCGTTTTGCGAAGTTCTGACAATACATCCGACGCATCCTTTAGCTGCGCTTCAGCTTTTCTAAGATTACTCTGCAATTCTTCGATATAAGAATCGTAATCCTGTAGTTTTCTTAGTGTTTCTTCCTTTTCTTCACAGTATGCAAATATATCTGCAATGCTGTTTCCATATTTTGATTTTAAACGATTAATTTCGTTCAGTCGATTTTCAACTTCATAAAATTCTTCTTCAGAAAATTCAAAAGACTCACTATACACTGAGAGTTCTCTGTTAAAGTCATTCAACAAACTGTCCACCTCAGACAATTGTTCATATAACTCATTTGCTTTTTCATCATAACGTGCCGCATCCTGTAGACAATGAATCGCTCTACTCAGGTAATCACTCGCATTGGCATTGTCTCTTGCCGTATAACCATATGCTTCTTCCAGATTACCCGTAATCTTCTTACCATTTACCATTCGACGATACTGCTCCTCCAGCATTTCGTCCTCGTTTTCTTTGAGGTTCGCACTCTGAATTTCATGGATTTCAAATTCCAGAAAACTCATCTCTTTGTTGCGTTCTTTTTCGTCGAGATTCGCATTCTCTAATTCTTCTTTATATCTTCTGTAAATGCCATACGCTTGCGCCACCCGCTCTTTGACGGATTTCACACTGTCTTTTGCAAATGCATCTAAAATGCTCAAATGATTCTTCTTATACAAAAGCGACTGATGTTCATGTTGACCGTGAATATCGATTAGAATGCCGGCAGCTTCTTTTAATTGTGCATTGGAAACGGTCTCACCATTAATTTTACTGACACTGCGTTTTCCAATCATTTTTCTGCTCAGCACAACGACACCATCATCAGTTGCTATATCCATGGCCTTTAAAAGTTCTTCCTGGTCCGAATCTTCCACAAAAAAAGTAAGTTCAACATATCCATCCTCATCCTCACTTCGCAGAATATCAGAAGAATATCTTCCTCCAAGTGCAAGATTAATAGAGCCGAGAATAATAGACTTTCCGGCTCCGGTCTCTCCTGTCAATATATTTAGGCCCTTCTTTAGTTCAATCTCAATCTCATCAATCAGTGCGAGATTCTTTACATAAATATTGTGTAACATGGTTGTCTCCCAAAGACTCTCTTTTGTTCAAACTACAATACAATCTTACGTATTTTTTCCATAACGGCAGCTGTATCCTCAACAGTCCTAATAGCACACATAATGGTATCATCCCCCGCGATACAACCAACCACTTCATTCCAGTGCATTTCATCAATCGCAGCCGCCACCGCCATAGCCATTCCTGACTCTGTCTTAATCACAAGAATATTAAGGGCCATATCCATAGATACAAAACCATCCTTCAAGATACGGATATACTTTTCTCGAAGTGCATTTTCTGTTGCCTTTAATACAACATATTTTTGTCTGCCATCATCTGTTTGAACCTTGGTGAGTTTTAAGTCACGGATATCTCTGGATACGGTTGCCTGCGTGATTTGAAATCCTTCTTCACGCAACCTGTCTGCGAGTTCCTCCTGCGTCTCAATGTGAAACTTATTTACTAATTCGACGATTTTTTGATGTCTGTTTACCTTCATTACTAATTTCCTTTCATCTTCCATCTCATTCTTTCCAGAAAACTAATGTCACTTAGTTTCAGAAGTTCTGTCTCTGATTTGGACTTTTGAATCACGACACGGTCTCCAGTCTTTAGCTCGAGATTATGTTCTCCGTCAAATGAAAGACCTACAATCTGCTCATGTCCTTCACGGTCAGGCATAATCTCTATCATAATCTCATCATTTGCAGATAATACAATGCTGCTTGTGTTTAATGCATGAGAACAGATTGGTGTGACAACAATAATAGATGCTGTCGGTTCCACAATCGGACCACCTGCCGATAGATTATATGCTGTAGAACCGGTTGGCGTTGATACAATCATTCCATCTGCATGATAGGTGTTAAGAAGTTCTCCATTAACATACAATTTAAAATGAATGACTCTCAGCACTCCAAGTCTCGTGATAACGACATCATTAAAAGCCAATTCTTCTCTTTCGTTGTTGATGGTACCCACAAGCATCATACGTCTTTCTGCTTGAGTGTCACCTTCAAACAACCGGTCTAAGGCTTCCTCTACGTTTTGCAGTTCAACTTCGGTCAGATACCCAAGTGTTCCCATGTTAATTCCAAGAAGTGGCACATCATAGGCATGCATATCTCGTGCGGCGCGAATCAAGGTTCCGTCACCACCCAGCACTAATATGCAATCCGTTCCTTCCGGAAGAATACGTTCCGGAGTTGCCAGTACACACTCTTTCCCATGTTCCTCTATGTAGTTTTTAATACGATCGGTAGTCTCCAGCGTCTTGTCTTTTAATAAATTTGTGATGATATAAAATTTGTTCATATTTCATCCTCACTTTATGATTTACTTAAAGTTTCAAATGCGCTCTCTACGATTTGTTTCCAATCTATAGATACATCTGAAAGTGTTCCCGTTTCCTCTGTCTTTTCCAAATGTGCCAAATATTCAATATTACCTTCCGGTCCTTTGATCGGAGAAAAATCCAAGTTGAGAACCTTGAACCCTATTGAGACTGCATAAGATAACACCATCTCGATGACTTCTAAATGTGTGCTCTTTTCGCGAACAACACCTTTCTTTCCAACCTTCTCGCGACCTGCTTCAAACTGCGGCTTAATCAGCGCCACAATCTGTCCGTTAGATTTCAAATAATTGCGAATTGGAAGTAACACCTTAGTCAGTGAAATAAAAGATACATCAATCGAAGAAAAATCAATCTCTTCCCCAATATCTTCCGGTGTCACATAGCGAATGTTCGTCTTTTCCATGCATATCACTCGCTCATCCTGACGCAGTTTCCACGCAAGCTGATTCGTTCCAACATCAATGGCAAACACCTTTTTTGCACCATTTTGAAGCATACAGTCCGTAAATCCGCCGGTAGAGGAACCAACGTCAGTACAGACTTTACCCTCTAATTCCACATCAAAATTTGAAATCGCCTTCTCGAGCTTAAGACCGCCTCTGCTGACATACGGAAGCTTGTTGCCTTTCACTTCTATATACACTTCTTCAGGAAATGTGCTTCCGGCCTTGTCTTCTCTCTGACCCTCCACAAATACATTCCCCGACATGATAATTGCCTTTGCTTTTTCTCTGGACTCAGCCAGATTTCGTTTTACAAGTAATATGTCTAAACGCTCTTTCATAGATTCTCCCACGCATGTTCAATTTTTTCTACAATGGACATACTGTCAAGTCCAATCTGCTCGCGAATCTGTGAAATATTGCCGTGCTCCACAAACTCATCAGGCACACCCATTGTCAATACCTTTACAGCCATACTTTGTTCAAATGCATATTGCATAACACCGGCCCCATACCCAGCTGTAACAGTTGCTTCTTCTATCGTCACAAATAACCGGTGTCCTTCTGACATCTCTTGAAGGACATCTGTATCCAGTGGTTTTACAAAACGGCTGTTAATAAGACTGCATGAATAACCTTTTTCTTTCAAAGACCTCCATACCTGTTCTGCTGTCTCCATCATATGGCCGCATCCATATATTGCAATGTCAGATTCTTTTACAATCACTTCGCTTTTGCCATAAGCAATCGGTTCACGATATTCCTGTAATCCTTCGTAAACATTTCCTCTTGGATAACGAATTGCAACAGGACCGTTGTGATTCACTGCAAATTCCATCATATCTTCAAATTCCTTGCGGTTCTTTGGTGCAAGAATCGTCATGTTCGGAATATGTCTTAGGTATGCAACATCATAGACACCCTGATGCGTCTCTCCGTCATTTCCAACCAGACCTGCTCTGTCTATTGCAAATACAACCGGAAGATTCTGCATGCACACATCATGCACTATCTGGTCATATCCTCTCTGCAAGAATGAAGAATACACGGCAAATACCGGCTTCATACCTGCTGCAGCAAGTCCTGCCGCAAATGTAACCGCATGTTGCTCGGCAATTCCGACGTCATAGAATCTGTCAGGATATTTTTCCCGAAACTTACTAAGCCCGGTTCCATCCTTCATGGCTGCTGTAATCGCAACAAGCCTAGGCTCTTTTTCACCTAGGTCACACATAATATCTGCAAATACATCAGTATAGCTATCCGCCTCTTTTACAGATATGGCTTCACCTGTTGTTACATCAAACGGACTTACCCCATGAAACTTTGACGGCATCTTTTCCGCCGGTGCATAGCCCTTACCTTTCTTTGTGAGCACATGAACCAATACTGCATGATCCATCTTCTGCGCTTCCTTAAAGGTGCGATATAATTTCTTAATATCATGACCATCTACCGGTCCAAGATAGGTAATGCCCATATCTTCAAATAGCATTCCCGGCACAAAGAGCTGTTTGATACTATTTTTTGTCTTACGTATGCCCTTGACGATTTTTTCGCCGGCACCCGGGATCTTGTTTAGGGTATTTGTTACACCCTTTTTCAAATCATTATAAAAATTTGCGGTTCGAAGTCCATCCAAATACGCAGACATTCCACCCACGTTTTCTGAAATAGACATGTTGTTGTCATTCAGAACAATAATATAATTGCTCTTTAAATGCGCTGCATTGTTGAGGGCTTCAAATGCCATTCCTCCGGTCAGCGAACCATCCCCGATTACAGACACCACCTTATAGTCTTTCCCAAGAATCTCTCTTGCTTCCACAAACCCTAGACCAGCCGCAAGAGAAGTGGAACTGTGTCCTGTATCAAAGGCATCACAGTTACTTTCCTTTCTCTTTGGGAAACCACTCATGCCACCATACTGTCTTAAATTATCAAATCCATCTTTTCTCCCGGTTAGAATCTTATGCGTGTAAGACTGATGACCGACATCCCAGATAATCTTATCCTTAGGAAGTGAAAATGCCAGATGCATCGCCATTGTAAGCTCTACAACTCCCAGATTCGAAGCCAAATGTCCGCCCGTTTTACTCAGTTTTTCCACTAGAAACTGACGAATCTCTGCTGCCAACACATCTTGTTCTTCCCACTTCAGTTTTTTAATATCGTTTGCTTTTTGAATACGCTCTAATATCATAAGAGCACCCCTTTATTTTTTTCTGTGAATCAGTGCTTTCAAAAGTTCTTCCAAGAAAGAATCCTCTGTCTTAAATGTTCCGAGAAGTTCAATTGCCTCCATGGAAATATTCTCAACATACTCTTTGGCTTTCTCAAGTCCCACTAATGTCACATATGTAGTTTTCTCGTTTTTCTCGTCGCTATGAATCGGTTTTCCAAGTTCTTCTACCGTACTTGTTACATCCAAAATATCGTCCTGAATCTGGAATGCAATTCCAACGTTCTTCGCAATTTTCTCAATTGTCTGAACATCTATTTCATCTGCCCCTGCTAAGATAGCACCAATCATCATCGATGACTCAATGAGTGCACTTGTCTTAAGTTCATAGATAAAGTCAAGCACATCCTTGGAAATGCTGTTTCCCGCACTCTCAACATCCACAACCTGTCCGCCAATCATGCCATAGATACCTGCTTTCCCTGCAAGCACCTGCAGAGCCTTGCCGATCTCAAGACTCTTTCGCGGAAACATGGTAAATGCCTTTGAAGCAGTTTCAAATGCAAAGTTCAAAAGTGCATCTCCCGCAAGGATACCCATTGCTTCCCCGTAAACAACATGTGTTGTCTTTCTTCCTCTGCGGTAATCATCATCATCCATCGCAGGCAAATCATCATGTACAAGCGAATACGTGTGAATCATCTCTATCGCAGCCATGAATGGCTCTATAAGCTCACCTTCTCCGCCAAACAACTTATATGTCTCCTGCATCAGCATCGGACGAAGTCTCTTTCCGCCCGCCATCACACTGTATTCCATGGCCTCCATAATGACCTTTTGATGACCTTCCTGCGCCGGAAGATATTTTTTCAGAATCTTTTCAATTGTCTCTACTCGTTTTGCCTGTTCTTCTTTAAAATTCATGCTCTTCTCCATTTTCATCTAACATCATCATCTTTTTCTCAATCGTGTCAATCTTCTCATTACACACCTTGAGTAAGTCCATTCCTTTATGATATAACCCGAAAGAATCCTCCAAAGAGACATCTTCCGCTTCTAGCTGTTCTACAATCTCATCCAATTGTTTAAATACTGTTTCCAATGATTGCTCGCTCATTGCAATCCTCCTTTATAAGTATCTTCTACTTTCGCCTTTACAATTCCATCCGTCACGTAAATCTTCAGGCTGTCATTTGCACTTACATGTTCCACGCTCTTTACCACTTTTCCTGACTCAGACGTCACATAAGAAAATCCCTGATTTAATTTTGCAAGCGGTGAAAGACCTTTCATCTGCTCAATGCGAATTGCCAATCTTTGCTTCGCTACACCGAGCTTTCGCTCCATTGCATTTCGCATTCTCTGCTCCGCCTCTAAGCTTCTTTGCTGTTGCTTCTGAAGTTTGGTACGCGGATGCAAATAATTCATCTTCACACGATAACGCTCTAGCTTCATGCGCGTGAGCTGTATTTTTTGATATAATGTGCGTTTTAATTTCAAACGTTTCTCATCCAAATAATTTTCAAATGCCTGATACTCAAACACTGCAAGTTCTGCCGCTGCCGACGGTGTCGGTGCGCGCATATCTGCAACATAATCTGCAATCGTCGTATCCGTCTCATGTCCGACTGCGGAAATAATCGGCGTCTTACACTCAAAAATGGCTCTCGCCACAATCTCTTCGTTAAACGCCCAAAGGTCCTCTATGGAACCTCCGCCTCGACCAACAATCATCACATCAACGCCATGCTCATCCAGCATCTGAATACCTTTCACAATACTCTCTGCCGCTCCGTCTCCCTGCACAAGTGCCGGATACAAAATGAGCTGTACATACGGATTACGTCTTGAGGAAACATTCATAATATCGCGAATTGCAGCACCCGTCGGTGCAGTCACAACACCAATCCGTTTTGCAAACTTCGGTATCGGTTGCTTATACTCCTCGGCAAACATCCCCATCTCACCAAGTTCACGTTTTAAAGCCTCGAACTTCTCATATAAAAGGCCTGCTCCGTCCAAGATGATTTCCTTCGCATAGAGCTGATATTTGCCGTCTCGCTCATAAGTTGTCACATTGCCAAGTGCAATGATCTGCTGACCGTCCTGCATGCGGAATCCAAGACCGCTTCTGTTCCCTGCAAACATAATACAGGCAATAGAACCGGATTCATCCTTTAGCGAAAAATAAATGTGTCCCGACGTGTGATACTTACAGTTCGACACTTCACCTTTCACGTAGATACGATTCAGCATAAAATCTTGCGTAAACATATTTTTGATATATGCATTTACCTGTTTTACAGAATATACATTACGCATCGAATTACCCCTAGTTTGCAACCTTTGCTAAGACTCCGTTAACAAATGCCGGACCATCATCACTGCTGTATTTCTTCGCAAGTTCTACCGCCTCGTTAATTGCAACTCCCGTCGGAACATCTTCATCCCACTTAATCTCATATGTTGCAAGGCGAAGAATGGTAAGGTCCACGCGATTCATACGAGTCGTCTTCCAGCCTTCTGTCACTTCATTAAGAAGCTTGTCTATCTCTTCCTTCTTCTCATCGATTGCACGGTATTTGTTCAAAATATATTCCTGGTCTTTGCCTGTCGCTTCCTCCAGTTCATCAAAGTAGAATTGCTCTTGCTCTTTCATTTCCTCAGCATTGTTAAATTCCACACGGAATAACATTCTAAAAATATGCTCTCTAAGTTCTGTTCTACTC
>JAZQSP010000098.1:0-1200 GCA_045630205.1 Faecalimonas sp.
TAAGAAAAAACAAACAGGAAAAACCTAATTAAGTCTTTGAATGAAGAATGACAATTTAAAAGGGCAACACCGAATCAATGAACAGATTCGTGCCAAAGAAGTCCGCATCGTGGGCGATGATATTGAATCAGCAGTATATCCAATTGCACAAGCCTTGAAAATGGCTGAAGAGCATGAGGCTGACTTGGTAGAAATTTCACCCAATGCCGTTCCTCCCGTTTGTAGAATTATTGATTATTCTAAATTTCTTTATCAATTAAAGAAGCGCCAAAAGGAACAGAAGGCTAAGCAAGTTAAAGTAAACGTTAAGGAAATCCGTTTCGGTCCGCAGACAGACGATCATGATTACAACTTCAAGTTGAAGCATGCCATCGGATTCTTGCAGGATGGTGATAAGGTAAAGGCTTACGTTTTCTTCAAAGGCCGTTCAATCCTCTTCAAGGAACAAGGCGAAGTTTTGTTGCTCCGTTTTGCCAACGATTTGGAAGAATATGCTAAGGTAGAACAGATGCCACTTTTGGAAGGTAAGAGAATGATTATCTCTTTGGCTCCTAAGAAGGCTACAGCTCCTAAGAAAGAAAAGCCAGCTCCAGCACCAAAGAACGCGGAAGAATAAAAATGAAAAAAAGTGCGTAACGTGCCGGTATAGTACGTTGCCACCGTTAATAATAATTATTTTAAATTTCAAAAAAAGATGCCAAAGATCAAGACTAACTCCGGTGCCAAAAAAAGATTCGCTCTTACCGGAACAGGTAAAATCAAGAGAAAGCACGCTTTTCACAGTCACATTTTGACTAAGAAGACTAAGAAGCAAAAGAGAAACCTTGTACACACTGGTTTAGTACACAGTGCTAACGAAAACTCAGTAAAGGAATTGCTTTGCTTGAAGTAATCTTAAAAGCGTAAACGTATCATTTAAAAGTATTAACCGAATGTCTTTAGCTTTAAGTTCACTGTGCAAAACAGCGGCGCTAACATTCAAAACGAATTAAAACTATGCCAAGATCAGTAAATCACGTTGCTTCTAGAGCAAAAAGAAAGAAAATTTTAGGTCTTACCAGAGGTTACTTTGGTGCAAGAAAGAACGTATGGACCGTAGCAAAGAACACTTGGGAAAAGGGTTTGACCTACGCATACCGTGACCGTAAGAACAAGAAACGCAATTTCCGTGCATTGTGGATTCAGCGTATCAACGCAGCA
>JAZQSP010000099.1:0-33027 GCA_045630205.1 Faecalimonas sp.
TTGCAAACTTTCCTCGTCAAGCATTTCCAGAAGTGCGGCTTCATGCTCTTCTTCCTGTTGTCTGATAAATACGCTTTCTTCCACTTCTTCAGCAACAAGGCCGTATTCTTCCTGAGCCGCATCTTCTCCATTTTCCATTAACTTTACTGCAAATGTAAAACCAAAGACTCTAGCTAACAGTTTATAACGAAAGATTTTGAATTTTTGAGGTTTCATCTCTACGCCAGTATATTTCTTCCATATTTCATAGTGGGCTTTTTCTTCCTGCGCCAGTCGATGAAGTACTTGCTTATTTTCTTCTCCTTTGGCAAATTTCGCAATCTCTTCGTAGATAATACTTTCGTTCAATTCATTTTGCTGCATTTTCTTGATAATCATGAACGCAGCTTGAGATATGTTCTTCATGTTATCCCTCCGTATCTTTTGTATTTATATATTACCAAAATCTGTTATAATTTCATAATAGGAGAGCTATTCGTAAAAGTAAATATTGTAGTCGGTTTTGCACAAAATAATTGGTTGTAATTGGAATTTTTTTGTGATAGAATAGGTGAG
The DNA here is from genome assembly GCA_045630205.1 of Faecalimonas sp. Lineage (GTDB taxonomy): Bacteria > Bacillota > Clostridia > Lachnospirales > Lachnospiraceae > Faecalimonas. The sequence goes on from JAZQSP010000099.1 coordinate 556, forward strand.
GTTTTGAGGAAAAACAGAAGATATTAGTTTGAAAGGATTTGAGAATTATGAGTAATTCAGAACAAAAGAAGGATGGATGGCGCACGAACAAATGGATTCGCGCAGCAATTCCGGCGTTACTTTTACACTGCAGTATCGGTACAGTATACTGCTGGTCAATTTTTAGTCAAGAAATTGCAGAGTATATTGGATTTTCTAAGGGTGCAACAGAGTGGGCATTCAGTTTTGCTATTTTCTTCCTTGGTATGTCAGCGGCATTCCTTGGAAATGTAGTGGAAAAAGATATTCACAAGTCTTCACTTATCGCTGCTATATGTTTTGCGGCAGGTATGGCAGGAACAGGTGCATTTATCTACTACGGAGGAATGCACAAGGGAAGTGTTGTTGCTCTTGTTGGTATTTATTTATGTTATGGTTTAATTATGGGTATCGGTCTTGGTACAGGATATCTTTCACCGGTTAAGACATTGATGCTTTGGTTTGCAGACAGAAAAGGTCTTGCAACAGGTCTTGCAGTTGCAGGATTTGGTGCAGCAAAAGCAATCGCAAGTCCAATTATGCAATCTATGCTTGCAAACCTTGGAGAAGGTGGAATCTATAAAATGTTCCTTATCCTTGCAGTTGTTTATTTTGTAATGATGTTCGTGGGACATTTATTATTGAAGAAACCGGATGATTGGCATGAGCCACAGACAAAGGAAAAAGGACAGAGCATTTTAGATGTTATTAAGACTAGACCAATTATGAACTATGTTGGCATATGGTTAATGTTTTATATTAACATTACATGTGGTCTTGCTCTTATTTCACAGGAGAAGATGATTGTGAAATGTCTTGGACTTGCGGCATTTGTAGGTGTGATTTCTACACTTTCAGCGGTATTTAATGCAGTTGGTCGTTTGGGATTATCTGCGATGGCTGATAAGATGAAGGACAGAAACACAATGTACAAGATTATTTTCATTGGTTCTATTGCACTTACAGCACTTGTTATCGTAACAAACGGTATTACAAACGGTGCTGGCAATATGGGACTTATCATTCTTCTATTAGCTCTTATTATGGTAGTAAATGCTGGTTACGGCGGAGGTTTCTCTAATGTACCGACATTACTTTCTGATCAATATGGAATGGGCAGCATTAGTGCTCTTCACGGAATTACACTTTCCGCATGGGCATTTGCCGGACTTTCAGGAAATCAATTGGCAAACTGGATTGTTCAGAACTTTGGACAAGAAGTTGAGATTGGTGGAAATATGGTGAATCCGGTTGGTTATCAGATGGTGCTCTATGTAACCATTGTTCTTTACATTATTGCACTTCTTCTTAGTGTATTCTTTGTAAAGATGCCAAAAGAATCGAAATAATATATTGAAACCGGGTTCGAAATCATTATTTTGGACTCGGTTTTTTATGGGAAAATGCGTATAAATAAATGGAAACGGCGCCATGCTAATCCATAGGAAAATGTGCGAAAAAGAGTTGCTACACATACTCTTTTCATGTATAATTATTAAGATAAGTAGATTTTAAAATAGGAGGATTTTAAACATGTCACAACGCAAAGACATTAAAAAAGTACTGATTATTGGTTCAGGTCCTATTATCATCGGACAGGCTTGCGAGTTTGACTATTCAGGAACTCAAGCATGTAAAGCCCTTCGTAATTTAGGTTATGAAATCGTATTGGTAAACTCTAACCCTGCTACAATCATGACAGACCCTGAGATTGCCGATGTTACTTATATTGAACCACTTAATGTGGCTCGCTTGGAGCAGATTATTGCGAAAGAAAGACCGGATGCATTGCTTCCGAACCTTGGCGGACAGTCAGGTCTTAACCTGTGTTCAGAATTAGCTGAAGCAGGCGTTCTTGAAAAATACAATGTAAAGGTTATCGGTGTTCAGGTAGACGCTATCGAACGTGGTGAAGACAGAATCGAGTTCAAGCACACCATGGACAGTCTCGGAATTGAGATGGCAAGAAGTGAAGTTGCTTATTCTGTTGATGAAGCCCTCGCAATTGCTGACAAATTAGGATATCCGGTTGTACTTCGTCCGGCATACACCATGGGTGGTGCAGGCGGCGGTCTTGTATACAATGTAGAAGAATTAAAGACAGTTTGTGCTCGTGGTCTTCAGGCCAGCTTGGTGGGACAAGTATTGGTTGAAGAGTCTATTTTAGGATGGGAAGAATTAGAGTTAGAGGTTGTTCGTGATGAAGAAGGTAACATGATTACTGTATGTTTCATCGAGAACATTGACCCGCTTGGAGTTCACACAGGAGATTCCTTCTGTTCAGCGCCGATGCTTACTATTTCTGAAGAAGTTCAGAAACGTCTGCAGGAAAAATCATATAAGATTGTGGACTCCGTACAGGTAATTGGAGGATGTAACGTGCAGTGGGCACACGATCCTAAGACAGATAGAGATATTATCATCGAAATCAATCCAAGAACATCACGTTCTTCAGCGCTTGCTTCTAAGGCAACAGGTTTCCCGATCGCCTTGGTATCAGCAATGCTCGCATCAGGATTGACTTTGGCAGATATCCCATGTGGAAAATACGGTACTTTGGATAAATATGTTCCGGACGCAGATTATGTAGTAATCAAATTTGCTCGTTGGGCATTTGAAAAATTCAAAGGTGTACAAGATAAGCTTGGTACTCAGATGAGAGCCGTTGGTGAAGTTATGAGTATCGGCAAGACATACAAGGAAGCATTCCAGAAAGCAATCCGAAGCCTTGAAACAGGACGTTACGGACTTGGACATGCAAAAGACTTTGATACAAGAACAAAAGAAGATCTTCTTAAGGCACTTATTACACCATCAAGTGAACGTCATTTCTTAATGTATGAAGCACTTCGTAAAGGTGCAACGGTAGAAGAACTTCATGAGATTACAAAAGTAAAAGCATGGTTTATCGAACAGATGAAAGAATTAGTAGAAGAAGAGGAAGCACTTCTTGCAAACAAAGGTGCTATGCCTTCTGAGGAAGCGCTCATCTCTGCTAAGAAAAATGGTTTCTCAGATAAATACCTCAGCCAAATCCTAGAGATTTCTGAAGCAGATATCAGAGAAAAGAGAATTGCACTTGGATTAGAAGAAGCTTGGGAGCCGGTACATGTTAGTGGCACACAGGACAAAGCTTACTACTATTCGACATACAATGCGAAAGACAACAATCCAATCAACGAGGACAAGCCAAAGGTTATGATTCTCGGTGGTGGTCCTAACAGAATCGGACAAGGTATCGAATTTGACTACTGCTGTGTACACGCAGCACTTGCTTTAAAACAGCTTGGATTTGAGACAATTATGGTTAACTGTAATCCGGAGACTGTTTCAACAGACTACGATACTTCTGATAAGTTGTATTTCGAGCCACTTACATTGGAAGACGTACTCAGTATTTACAAGAAAGAAAAACCGGTTGGGGTTATCGCTCAGTTTGGTGGACAGACACCGCTTAACTTGGCAGCAGACCTTGAAAAGAACGGCGTGAAGATTCTTGGTACAGCACCAGCAGTTATCGACCTTGCAGAAGACCGTGACTTGTTCCGTGCAATGATGGACAAGCTTGAGATTCCAATGCCTGAGTCAGGAATGGCTGTAAATGTGGACGAAGCACTTGCAATTGCCGACAAGATTGGATATCCGGTTATGGTTCGTCCTTCATACGTACTTGGCGGACGCGGTATGGAAGTTGTATACGACCCTGAAAACTTAACAAAATATATGAATGCAGCTGTTGGTGTAACGCCTGACAGACCAATCCTGATTGATAGATTCCTGAATCACGCATTAGAGTGTGAAGCAGATGCAATCTGTGATGGTGAACGTGCATTTGTTCCTGCAGTAATGGAACATATTGAGCTTGCAGGAGTTCATTCAGGTGACTCGGCATGTGTGATTCCTTCAAGACATATTTCTGAAGACAATGTAAAGACAATCAAGGAATATACAAGAAAGATTGCAGAAGAAATGGGCGTTAAGGGTCTCATGAACATGCAGTATGCGATTGAAAATGACAGGGTATATGTGCTTGAGGCAAACCCACGTGCATCACGTACCGTTCCATTGGTATCTAAGGTATGTGGCATCCGTATGGTTCCGCTTGCAATTGATATCGTAACTTCAGAGCTAACAGGAAGAACATCACCGGTTGCTGACCTTAAGGAAAAAGATATTCCTTACTATGGTGTGAAAGAAGCAGTATTCCCATTTAACATGTTCCAGGAAGTTGACCCTATACTCGGACCTGAAATGCGTTCGACAGGTGAGGTTCTTGGATTATCACGATACTACGGGGAAGCATTCTTTAAAGCACAGGAAGCGACAAAGACGGAGCTGCCGCTTGGTGGAACCGTTCTAATCTCTGTAAGTGATAAAGATAAGGAAGAAATGATAGAAGTTGCCAAAGATTTGGCTTCTACAGGATTTAAGATTCTTGCAACAAAAGGAACACAAAAAGCCTTGGCGGATGCAGGAGTTGTGTCCGAATTCGTTTACAAATTGAATGAAGGCAGACCGAACATCTTAGACCTTATCACAAACGGAAAGATTGATTTGATTATCAACACTCCGATTGGTGGAGATAGTGCAACCGATGACAGTTACCTCAGAAAAGGCGCTATTAAGAAGAAAATCCCATATATCACAACAATTGCAGCAGCAAAAGCTACAGCAAGTGGTATGATTTCTATGGGAAAACCTGGTTGTGGAGATGTGAAGTCATTGCAAGAATGGCATTCAGAGATTAAAGATAAATAAGATAACAATATGCCGCAGGTACATTTGTACTTGCGGTATTTTTATGTTATACTATGAAAAAGTTCAAAACTTGGGAGAAGCTGAAAATGGATATAAAAAATATTTTAAACATGGTTGATCACACATTGCTCAAACAAGAATCGACTTGGGAGCAAATAAAAGGAATCTGTGATGACGGAATGAAATATGAGACAGCCTCTGTTTGCATCCCGCCATCATTTGTCACACAGGCAAAGGAATATGTAGGTGATAAACTTGCAGTCTGTACGGTTATCGGATTTCCGAACGGTTATAATACTACGGCTGTCAAATGTTTTGAGACAGAGGAGGCCGTAAAAAACGGTGCCGATGAAATCGACATGGTAATTAATATTGGTTGGGTAAAGGAACAGAGATGGGATGAGCTTCTGGAAGAAATCAAGGCAGTAAAAGTAGCTTGCCATGGAAAACTTCTGAAGGTGATTATTGAGACATGTCTTTTGACCGAGGATGAAAAAGTGAAGATGTGCGAAATTGTCTCTAAGTCGGGTGCAGATTATATTAAGACTTCGACCGGATTCTCGACAGGAGGAGCCACTAGAGAAGACGTAGCGTTATTCGCAGCCAATGTTGCACCGGAACTTAAGATTAAGGCAGCAGGTGGAATCGCTTCTATTCGGGATGCGGAGGACTTCATTGGACTTGGTGCGCAGAGACTTGGAACGAGCCGTGTGGTGAAGATTGTAAAGAACGAAGGTTCAAGTGATAAATACTAACGAGAGAGTAAAGATATGGGAAAAATATTTTATCTAATGGGAAAAAGTGCATCTGGGAAAGACACAATCTACAAAAAAGTGAAGGAACAGCTACCGGAACTTAAGACAATCGTTATCTACACTACCCGCCCAATTCGTGAGGGTGAGAGAGATGGTGTGGAATATTTCTTTGTGGATGATAACCGATTACAGAAGTTACAAGAAGCAGGAAAGGTTATAGAGCTTCGTGAGTACAATACTGTTCATGGAATCTGGAAGTACTTCACGGCGGATGATGGTCAATTTGATAGAGAGGACCACTTGATTGCAATTGGAACTTTAGAATCCTACGTACAACTTAAAAAATATTTTGGTGATGAAAAACTGGTGCCTATCTATATAGAAGTGGAAGATGGCTTGCGGTTGGAACGAGCTCTTTCAAGAGAGAGACAACAGAAAGAGCCAAAGTACGAGGAGCTTTGTAGAAGATTTCTTGCAGATGCGGCAGATTTTTCTGTGGATAAATTAAGTGAAGCGGGGATAACTCAAAAATATTTAAACATTAATATGGATAAGTGTATTAATGAAATAGTGCTAGGTATTCGTAAAGAAATGTGTTATACTTAAAAAGCACTTGACAATATATGAAGGGAAGGTGATGACATGAGTGGATTTAAGGATGTTGTCGGGCATAAAGACATTATTCAATATATCCAGAATGCCGTAAGTCAGAATAAGTTGTCGCATGCTTATATTCTGAATGGACAACGTGGTTCAGGCAAGAAACTGTTAGCACGATTGTTTGCTATGACACTGCAATGTGAATCCCAACAGTCAGAGCCTTGTATGGAGTGTCGTTCCTGTATGCAGACAAAGGGTGGCAATCAACCGGACATTATAACAATTAAGCATGAGAAACCGGCTTCTATCAGTGTGGATGATATTAGAGAGCAGCTGAATGGTGACATTATGATTAAGCCATATAGCAGTCCTTATAAAATATACATCGTTCCGGAGGCAGATCTTATGACAGTGCAGGCACAGAATGCCCTTTTAAAAACGTTGGAGGAACCTCCGGAGTATGCTGTAATATTCTTGTTGACAGAGAATGCGGACAGCTTATTGCCAACAATTCGTTCTCGTTGTGTCATGCTCAAGCTTCGCAATATTAAAGATAAACTAGTTAGAAAATATCTCATGGAGGAACTTCAGATACCGGATTATCAGGCGGATGTTTGTGCGGCATTTGCACAGGGAAATATCGGACGAGCCATTATGCTGGCAAAATCAGAGCATTTTAATGAGATTAAGGATGAGGCGCTTCAGTTGCTCAAATACTTGGACGAGATGGAGCTATCAGAGATTGTAGGTGCAATCAAACAGATTAATAAATACAAATTAGAAGTAACGGATTATCTGGATATCATCACCATCTGGTATCGAGACATCTTGCTATATAAAGCAACGAAGGATATAGGTGGTCTGGTATTTGGCGACCAGTTAAAATCAATTAAGGAGAAAGCAACCAAGAGTTCTTATGAGGGTATTGAAACCATTCTGCAGAGCATTGAGAAGGCGAAAATGCGCCTGAAAGCAAATGTGAATTTCGACTTAGTAATGGAACTTTTATTGCTTACGATAAAGGAGAATTAAAATATGACAAAAGTAATTGGAGTAAGATTCCGTCAGGCAGGAAAGGTTTATTTTTTCTCGCCGGGAAAACTTCATGTAAAACAAGGTGACAAGGTAATTGTGGAAACTGCACGAGGAGTGGAGTTTGGTAGTGTTGTGATGGGTCCCAAAGACGTGAAGGACGAAGAGATTACGCAGCCACTCAAATCAGTAATTCGTGTTGCGACAGAAGAAGATAAGCGCAACGAAGAGAAGAATCGTGAAAAAGAAAAAGAAGCATTTGATGTATGCCTGGAAAAGATTCGCAAGCACGAACTGGACATGAAATTAATTAATGCTGAGTATACATTTGACGGGAATAAGGTGTTATTCTACTTTACTGCAGACGGAAGGATTGACTTCCGTGAACTCGTAAAGGATTTAGCAGCAGTTTTTCGTACAAGAATTGAACTTCGTCAGATAGGAGTTCGTGATGAGACTAAGATTCGCGGTGGAATTGGTATCTGTGGACGTCCGCTTTGTTGTCACACGTATCTGTCAGATTTTGCACCGGTATCTATTAAGATGGCAAAGGAACAGAATCTCTCACTGAATCCAACTAAGATTTCAGGGGTTTGTGGCAGACTTATGTGCTGTCTTACAAATGAAGAAGAGACTTACGAAGAGCTAAACAGTCATCTTCCGGCAATTGGGGATACAGTTACAACGATAGAAGGTCTCAAAGGCGAGGTACAGAGTGTCAGCGTGTTGCGTCAATTAGTGAAAGTAGTTGTGAACCTGGATGATGAGGAGAAAGAGATTCGCGAATACAAGGCAACGGACCTGAGATTCAAACCTAGAAGAAAAAAAGATATCAAACTTTCAAAAGAAGAGATGAAACAGCTTGCGAAGTTGGAGGAGAATTAGATGACAATAAATCTGAAGGAAGAAGAGCGTCTGGATGATTTGCAAGTGAATGGATATGAGATTATTCAACATCCCGGAAAGTTTTGTTTTGGGATGGATGCAGTGCTGCTATCTAATTTTGCACGGGTGAAAAAGGGTGAAAATGCATTGGACCTTGGCACAGGAACAGGAATCATACCGATTCTACTGACTGCGAAGACAGAGGGAGAACGATTCGTTGGGCTTGAGATTCAAGACGAAAGTGCAGATATGGCACGAAGAAGTGTCATACACAATCATCTTGAAAAACGGATAGAGATTGTAAACGGAGATATTAAAGAGGCATCGAGCATATTTGGCGCTGCCTCTTTTGACGTTATTACAACGAACCCTCCGTATATGATAGGGCAGCATGGGATTGCAAATGCGTCGGACACAAAGGCGATAGCAAGACATGAAGTACTATGTACATTAGATGATATTTTGCGAGAAAGTGCAAAGATACTTCGCCCGGGTGGCAGATTTTATATGGTACACAGACCATTTCGACTGGCAGAGATTCTGTCGAAGATGGTGCAGACTGGTATCGAGCCGAAGCGCATGAGAATGGTACATCCATTTATAGATAAGGAGCCTAACATGGTTCTAATAGAGGGAAAACGAGGAGGCAATTCGCGCATGACCGTAGAAAGACCACTGATTGTTTATCGGGAACAGGGAGTGTACAGCGAGGAGTTGCTGGGCGAATATGGATTAAAGTAGAAAGAAGAGGGATGCGTATGGCAGGAAAATTATACCTGTGTGCAACACCGATTGGTAATCTGGAAGATATGACTTACCGTGTGGTTCGTACATTACAGGAGGTTGATTTGATTGCAGCAGAAGATACAAGAAATAGTATTAAACTGCTTAATCATTTTGAAATCAAGACCCCGATGACTAGTTACCATGAATATAATAAGATTGAAAAAGGGAAAAAACTGATTGAGAAACTGCAAAGCGGTGCAAATATCGCGCTCATTACAGATGCAGGAACTCCAGGAATATCAGATCCGGGAGAAGAGTTGGTTAAAATGTGCTACGAGGCGGGAATCGAAGTGACATCGCTTCCTGGGGCGGCAGCATGCATTACGGCTTTGACGCTTTCCGGACTCTCCACGAGAAGATTTGCATTCGAGGCATTTTTTCCTTCTGATAAAAAGGAGAAACTGGCTGTTCTGAAGGAACTCGAAGATGAGACAAGAACCATTATTATGTACGAGGCACCTCATCGATTATTAAAAACATTGCAGGAGCTGTTAAATTGCCTCGGCAATCGAAGAATTACGGTGTGTCGCGAGTTGACAAAAAAACATGAGACAGCATTTGTCACAACGCTGGACGAGGCGATTCGTTACTACGAGATGAACGAACCCAAGGGGGAGTGCGTGCTGGTAATGGAGGGGAAGAGCAGGGAAGAAATCCGAAAGGAAGAGGTATCCAAGTGGGAAGAGATGAGTCTTGAAGAACACATGGAATACTATACATGCCAGGGTGTTGACAAAAAAGAGGCTATGAAACTGGTGGCAAAGGACAGAGGAATCAGTAAGCGTGACGTGTATCAGCAACTTTTGTAGAACTTAGTCAATTTGCACATAAAAAAATATTATAATTGTTCAAAATGAGTGTAGACGAAAATAAAGATTTTCTGTATACTTACTAAAAGGTACATAAACATCCAATTTTAGGAGGAATAATTAAAATGGGAACATTATCATTTAGAAACATTAACAAAGTATATCCTAACGGATTCCATGCCGTTAAAGATTTCAATCTTGAAGTAGAAGATAAAGAATTTATCATCTTCGTAGGACCATCTGGATGTGGTAAGACAACTACACTTCGTATGATTGCCGGTCTTGAAGAAATCAGTGATGGTGAATTGTCAATTGACGGACGTATCATCAATGATGTAGAACCAAAGGACAGAGATATCGCGATGGTATTCCAGAACTATGCTCTGTACCCACACATGACAGTATATGACAACATGGCTTTCGGTTTGAAATTAAGAAAAGTACCAAAAGCAGAGATTGATAAATTAGTGCATGAAGCAGCTAAGATTCTTGACCTTGAACCATTGTTGGATCGTAAACCAAAGGCTCTTTCAGGTGGACAAAGACAGCGTGTTGCTATGGGACGTGCTATTGTTCGTAACCCAAGAGTTTTCCTTATGGACGAACCTTTATCAAACTTGGATGCTAAGCTTCGTGGACAGATGCGTATTGAGCTTTCTAAATTGCATCAGAGATTAGGTACAACAATCATCTACGTTACTCATGACCAGGTAGAGGCTATGACACTTGGTACAAGAATCGTAGTTATGAACGCAGGTATTGTACAACAGGTAGATACACCTCAAAAATTATATGATGAACCAAACAACTTATTCGTTGCTGGATTTATCGGATCACCACAGATGAACTTCCTTGATGCAAAATGTACAGTTAAGGGCGACAAAGTTGAACTTGACTTAGGAGAATCTGTAATTACACTTGCAGGCGATAAAGCTAAGAAGATCATTGATGGCGGATATGACGGAAAGACAGTTGTTATGGGTATTCGTCCGGAAGACGTTTATGATGACGAAGAAGTTGTTGCTGCTCACCCAGAGACAGTTATTGAGTCTACAGTTCGTGTATACGAATTGTTGGGTGCAGAAGTTTACTTATACTTTGATTATGCTGGTTCTAACTTCACAGCACGTGTTAAACCTAGCACAACAGCTAGAACAGGTGATGAGATTAAGATTGCTCTTGAACCAAGCAAGATTCATGTATTTGACAAAGAAACAGAAATGGCAATCACAAACTAGTGAGTGTACATAAAAGGGAGTAACTTGCGTGAAAGCGCTTGCAACGTCGTCAATACGATGAGCAATCATCCGCGTTGTAATGAAAAAGTGAGACTTTTATCACATATATTATGCGATAGAAGTCTCTTTTTTGTTGTGAAAAATTGGTGTAACACATACTTTTTCAGGGCAAACTAGAGACAGAGGTCGCGAGAACAATTAGGAGGGTAAAATGAAATTTTATTGTGAAAACGCAGAAGAAGTACTTAATCAAGTAAGTTCCTCAGAAAATGGTCTGACGGAAGCAGAGGCTCAAAAGAGACTGGAAGAAAACGGCAAGAACCGTTTGGAAGCAGCAAAAGGGAAATCAATTTTCCGAAGATTTATAGAACAATTGGCTGACCCAATGATTATTATCTTGTTGGCAGCAGCGGCAGTAAGTGGTGTGCTTGCGGCAATGGAACCGGAAGGTGAGTTTGTAGATGTTATTATTATTCTCGCTGTTGTAATTATCAATGCGGTTCTTGGGGTATATCAGGAAAGCAAGGCAGAGAAAGCCATTGAAGCATTGCAGGAGATGTCAGCGGCAACTTCAAAGGTAATTCGTGACGGTAAGGTGCAGATTGTTCACAGTGAGGATTTGGTTGTGGGAGATGTGATTCTCCTAGAAGCGGGGGATGCTGTTCCGGCAGATGCAAGAATTTTAGAGAGTGCCAGCCTTAAAATTGAAGAGGCAGCTCTTACCGGAGAGTCAGTTCCTGTTACGAAATTTATTGATATCATTAACTTGAGTGAGGGACAAAAGGATGTTCCTCTTGGTGACCGTAAGAACATGATGTACATGGGAAGTACAGTTGTATATGGTAGAGGTAAGGCAGTTATTACAGCTACCGGTATGGATACGGAGATGGGTAAGATTGCGGATGCTCTTACACAGGCGGAAGAAGGGCAAACGCCCCTTCAGCGAAAGTTAGCGGGACTTTCCAAAATACTCACATGGCTTGTGCTAGGAATCTGTGTGGTGGTATTTGCAGTACAGATATTGAGAGCAGGAAGCTTCAATTTTGAAGTGGCGCTTGACTCCTTTATGGTTGCAGTTTCACTTGCGGTAGCGGCGATTCCGGAAGGTCTTGCAGCAGTTGTAACCGTTGTATTATCAATCGGTGTTACAAACATGTCTAAGAGAAATGCAATTATTCGTAAGTTAACAGCAGTTGAGACGTTAGGTTGTGCACAGATTATCTGTTCCGATAAGACTGGTACTCTGACACAGAATAAGATGACAGTTGTAGATTTCTTTGGAGAAGATGAGGCGCATTTAGCAACGGCAATGGCTCTTTGCAATGATGCTGAGATTGATAACGAGGGAACTGTTACTGGTGAGCCTACCGAGGCGGCGCTTGTAGTATGGGCAAACAAATTAGGACTTAATAAAAACAACCTGAAGGTGCAATATACGCGTGCCGGCGAAGCACCATTCGATTCGGGAAGAAAAATGATGTCAACCGTACATCATACAGCAGAAGGCCTTATACAATATACAAAGGGTGCTCCTGATGTGATTATCGGAAAGTGTGATTATTACTTAGAAAACGGAAAAGCAGTTCCGATGACACAGGAGTATATTGATAAAATCTTGGAAGCTAACAAAGCAATGGCTGACAAAGCACTTCGTGTACTTGCATGTGCAGAGAGAGTATGGGATGTGCTTCCTGCAGAATATGATGCAGATGTTTTAGAGCAAAAACTTTGCTTCACAGGACTTTGCGGTATGATTGACCCGGTACGACCGGAAGTCAAGGATGCGATTGTAGAATGTAGAGGCGCTGGTATCCGTCCGATTATGATCACAGGAGACCATGTAGATACAGCAGTAGCAATTGCAAAAGAACTTGGAATCATCACAGAGGGAACTTATGCAATCACAGGTTCCCAGCTCAATGAGATGGATGATGAACAGTTTGAAAAAGAATTCATGAACATCAGTGTATATGCGCGTGTGCAACCGGAGCATAAGACACGTATCGTAAATGCATGGAGAAAAGCAGGCTATGTAACAGCTATGACAGGTGATGGTGTAAATGACGCACCTTCAATTAAGTCCGCAGATATCGGTGTCGGCATGGGTATTACAGGTACAGACGTTACAAAGAACGTTGCTGATATGGTTCTTACAGATGACAACTTCGCAACCATTGTTGGAGCAGTAGAAGAAGGGCGTAGAATCTACGACAATATCCGTAAAGCCATTCAGTTCTTGCTTGGCTCTAACATGAGTGAAGTTTTGACCATCTTTATTGCGACACTGATTGGAATTAAGATATTCGAGCCGGTACATTTGCTCTGGATTAACTTAGTTACAGACTGTTTCCCGGCATTGGCACTTGGCATGGAAAAGGCTGAACCAAACATTATGCGCCGTAAACCGCGTGATGCGAAAGCAGGCATCTTTGCAGACGGTATGGGATTTGATATCGGATATCAAGGTTTCCTTGTAACGATTCTTGTTCTGATTTCATACTTTATCGGCAATAGAATGGGTGGAGCGACACACGGAACAACGATGGCGTTCCTTACTATGTCACTGGCGGAGATTTTCCATAGTTTTAACATGCGTTCGCAGAGACAGAGCATTTTCGCACTTGGGACTAAGAACAATTTCTTGTTGTTAGCGGGTGTTGGCTCCTTTATCGCAACTACCGTTGTGTGTGAAATTCCATTCCTTGCAGATGCATTTAGGTTTGCGAGTGTTGGATTGACAGAATATTTTATCGCGATTATACTTGGTGTATGTATTATTCCGGTTGTGGAACTTGTAAAACTGATACAAAGAAAATTGGTGAAATAATGGAGTTAGATAAAAATACAATTAAAAAAATCAGAGGCTTGATTCTTTTTACCATCTTCGTCCTGGTTGCACTGTGGAATTATGAATTGGTGATTGACGGCATTCTGTTTGTTTGGGGTGTGATTTCTCCATTTGTACTAGGTGGAGTTATCGCATTTATCGTAAATATTCCGATGCGATTCTTCGAAGTGAAGCTGTTTGATAAAGTAAAGGCACGTAAGAAAAAGTGGGCCAAGAAGCTTGCCCGTCCACTTAGCCTTATTCTTGCACTTTTTGTTATCATCGGTATTATTGCAACGGTTGTATTGATTGTCATTCCAGAGCTTGGCAATACGATTCTGAATCTGGGAAAGACCGTACAGGATTTTATTCCAAAAGCACAAGAGTGGGCAATACAGATGTTTGAAGATAATCAAGAGATAGCAAAGTGGATTGCTGATATTGATTTCAAATGGGATGAACTTCTCTCCCAAGGACTTGACTTTTTAAGAAACGGAGCAAGCAGTGTGCTTGGTTCCACTTTTGAAGCGGCCATGAGCATTATCAGTGGTGTGGCAACATTCTTTATCGCAGTTGTGTTTGCATGCTATGTTCTGATGCAGAAAGAGAAATTGGGGGAACAGGTCAAGAAGCTGATGCGGGCCTTTATGCCGGAGGACTGGAACAACATTCTGTTGGCGCTTGGAAGCGTTGTCAATAAGAGTTTTACAAACTTCTTTACCGGACAGTGCTTGGAAGCGGTAATTTTAGGACTCATGTTTTTGATTGTTATGATTATTTTACGACTTCCGTATGCACTTCTTATCAGTGTGCTCATTGCATTTACAGCCCTTATTCCAATATTTGGAGCGTTTATTGGATGCGGAGTCGGAGCATTACTTATTTTTATGATAAGCCCAACGAAAGCACTAATTTTCATTATTGTATTTCTTGTGCTTCAACAGATTGAAGGAAACTTCATCTATCCGCATGTGGTTGGCAATTCCGTCGGACTCCCGTCTATCTGGGTGCTTGTCGCAGTCAGCGTTGGAGGTAGCCTTATGGGACTTGCGGGAATGCTCATATTCATTCCGATTACGGCGGTGGTGTATACGATGCTTCGCGGAATTGTTAACCGAAGGCTTGGATTAAAAGAATAAAAGCATTTATAAAATATTTCAGCATACATTGTAAAAAAGGAATTTGGAGCAGTGTATGCTGAATTTTTTATGGGCAGGAATGATTATTGTTGGGGTGATGTATGCTGCGTTTACCGGAAATATTGCGGAGGTCACAAATGCAGTGCTGGACTCCTCAAAAGAGGCAATCACACTTTGTCTGACAATGCTTGGAGTAATGTCCTTGTGGATGGGAATCATGGAGATTGCGACAAAGGCAGGTATTATAGGGACGCTTTCAAGGTTTTTGCGTCCTGCTGTGCGGTTCATGTTTCCAAGGATACCAAAGGGGCATAAAGCAAATGAATATATTACGACGAATATTATTGCAAATATTCTGGGACTCGGCTGGGCAGCAACGCCGGCTGGATTACAGGCAATGGAGGCATTGGGCGAATTAGAGGAGGAGAGAGGAAAAGACAAAAGCATTGCGAGTGATGAGATGTGTACTTTTTTGATTGTTAATATATCCTCTCTTCAGCTTGTTAATATTAATATTATTGCTTACCGTAGTCAGTATGGCAGTGTGAATCCGACCAGAATTGTCGGAGCCGGAATTGTGGCAACTATCATTAGTACGATTGTGGGATGCCTATATTGTAAAATGAAAAACAGGAAGGCGCGACGGTGATGAAAATGGATTTTTTGGTATATATTAGTGACTTTATCGTGCCTTCGGTCATTATCTTGATTGTTACATATGGCGTGCTTGAGAAAGTGAAAGTTTACGATGAGTTTGTTAAAGGTGCTAAGAAAGGCCTCTCTACAGTAATTAAGATTATGCCGACTCTTGTGGGTCTTATGGTGGCAGTTGGAATTCTCAGGGCTTCGGGTTTTTTGGAGTTCTTATCGGAACAGATTGGAAAGGTGACGGATTATATTGGATTTCCCTCGCAGCTTGTACCATTGTCAATTGTTCGATTGTTTTCAGCATCTGCGGCGACGGGACTGGTTCTTGATATCTTTAAAGAGTATGGAACGGATTCGAGAATTGGGCTTATTGCGTCAATTATGATGTGCTGTACGGAGACTGTGTTCTATACGATGAGCGTGTATTTTATGGCGGCGAAGGTAAAGAAGACAAGATATACTCTGACAGGAGCATTGCTTGCAACTTTTGCAGGGATTGTGGCCAGCGTGTGGTTGGCAGGATTATTTTAAAAGGATCTGTTTATTTAAGGGACTGTAAGTGCAGTCCCTTTTATTGTTTTATAGGAAATTTTCTCATTCGAGCATATATTTTCTCACCACCGCGAAAGGTGCAGGACCGATTTCCAATAACTCTTTATGAAACTCTTTTTGAGAAAATGCATTTCCCTTTCGCATCATATATTCTTTTTTTAATTCCAAGATTTCCAGATAACCAACATAATATTTTAGATAATTTGCAGGGTCGCCCAAGATATATTGGTAGATTTCTGTAATTACTGTTTCATCTTCAATTCCATAAGAGGAAAAGTGTTCCATGGCATCTTCCAGCGACCACCCATCGTAATGAATGCCAATATCTGCAACAGCATATAGACCTAGAATAATAGAATTGTTTTTTTGCAATAATGTGGCATGAGGCTTGGAAAGAGGAGCCAAATAGTAGGAGCACATTTCAGCATACGTTGCCCAACCTTCTACATAACCGGAACAACTAATAAGATTTCGCACGGGGTCTGGGTCACTATTTGCAAAATAGGTAGTCTGGTAAAGGTGACCGGGATAACCTTCATGAGCAAGGGTTGTAAACAGGTTGATATCGGTAAGGGAATGCCCCTGATTGATATAAATGGTGTTTTCGTTGAAGTTATCTATTGTAGGAATCAGGTAGAATGCGGGGCTAAGGTATTCTTCCAATGCTTTTGGAACGTACTTTATATTTACATCGACATCTGCGGAGGAAGGAAAAGAATTTATTATCTTTGACTCCAAAGATTGTAGGATGGTTTCGGGAGACTCAGTGATAGAGTCAGCTTCTTCTAATATGTCAGGGTTTTCATGCAACATTTTCTGACTGTCATGAAGGTCGGTTAATATTTGAGCTTCCATTAGTTCCTTTATCTCGAAAAGGCTTCGATCAGAACCCGTTTCTGAGGCCACAAGATGAGAGTAGTATTCTTTGCCGTGCGGGAAGTTACATAGCCCTTGCGAATTTGTTCCGGATCCTTTCAATGAGGCAATGGAAGCCGCAAGTGATTCATAAGCAGGCACCACAAAGGAATGAATGATGTCCTTATTTTGCTGTATGAGTTCGGATTGTGTTTCGGAAGACAGTTTTTTGATATTCTTTAACCGTTCTTCAAAGGTTGAGAGAAGATAATTGTCATTTCCCATTTTTACAAATGCATCACATTGGGCAATCACCTGGTCGGCCACAGCATCAGACATGAAAAGTCCTGCTGTGGATTTTTGTTGTTCGAAACGGGAAAGAGAGGAAAAATAGGATGGCATTGTTTTGAGTAGTTCCAGATAGGTTTTGGCATCTTCGACCGTTCGAATCTGGTATTCTGCTAATAAAACCGGAAGCTGTGCATGAATTCCGGTAATCGGACTTAAAGGTTCTTCGTATAGAAAATAAGAAACATCTTGCCTCACAGTTTCAAAGTAATGGGAAAGTATGTCGTAGGTGAGCTTGTTTTCTTCAGAAAGTGAATGGGGAGAAAATTTGTGAAGTGCCGTTTCCCAGTTTTCAATGGAAGCGAGTGAGGAAACTTCAGTCATATCATAAGAACCAAGTGTAATGGGTACTTCGACAATACCGTATTTTGTAGGTTCTTGTAGTGTGTAGTGAAGGTTAATAGTGTTGGCTGCCACCTCCTGCTGGAAGAAGCAGAGAGTAAAGTTTCGAAAGGCTGTGTTGGCATTGGTTGGAATGGATATTTTGCCACAGCCGGTTATAAGAATTGTGAAAGTTATTATTAGGACAAGAAATTTTTTGTGGATTTTCATGAGAACTCCAAATGTCTTTTTATGCATTGTATGAATTGCGAAGCGGGAGTATGAAAAAAGGGACCAAAGTCCCTCGTTTCTTTTACAATCCTATCGGCAGTCCAAGCATTAACCACACAATCAGCATCAGCGTCCATCCGACTAAGAATACAATGGAATAGGGAATCATGGTAGCTGTGATCGTGCCGATACTTGCTTTCCTGTCATAGCGTTGTGCAAATGTCAAAATAACGGCAAAGTAAGTCATGAGCGGTGTGATGATATTTGTCGATGAATCTCCGATACGGTATGCCAACTGGCAGAGTTCCGGACTGTATCCGAGCTGCATGAACATCGGAACGAATACCGGTGCAAGAATATTCCATTTTGCGGAGGAAGAACCCATAAAGAGATTCATCAGTGCAGAAAAGAAGACAAATATTATCATCAGCGGAATCAGCCCGATTTTTACGGTATCTAAAAAGTTTGCACCTGCCATGGCAATAATGGTACCAAGTTTCGTGTAATTGAAGTAGTTAATAAATTGTGATGCAACAAATGCTAATGCAATAAATGAACCCATAGAAGCCATTGACTTTGACATAGCATCACACACACTGTTTTCCTTGGTGAATATACCGACGGTTTTTCCGTAAGCAATACCCGGAAGCAGGAATAGCAAGGTAATCAATATGACGATACCATTTAGGAAAGGTGAGGTTGGAGTTCCAAATAAAGAACCGTTCTGATTCTTCAAAAATGAACCAGTCGGAATACAAGCAATCGCAACTACTACCACAAAGGCAAGTGCAACAAATCCGGCTTTTTTCATTCCTCTTTTTTCCAAGTCAGAGATTGTGGTCAGCGACGAATCTTCAGCAACTGCAAGTTTTTCTTCATATTTCCCAAGACGCGGTTCCACAATCTTATTCGTAACAAAGGTTCCTAAAGCTGTAATTAGGAACGTAGACGCAAATAAAAAGAAATAATTTCCCATTACCGACACTTCGTAATTCGGATTAATCTCGGATGCGGCAGCCTGTGAGATGCCGGCAAGCATTGGGTCCAGTGAGCCTACAAGAAGGTTTGCAGAGTATCCACCAGATACGCCCGCAAATGCAGCTGCAAATCCTGCCATTGGGTGACGGCCATATGCGTGGAAAATCATAGCTCCGAGTGGAATCAAAATAACATACCCAGCATCAGTTGCAACATTAGACATTACTCCGAGAAACACAATTGCAGGAGTGATTAACTTTGCAGGAGTCACTTTTACCGCATATTTAAGCAGTGTGTGAATCAGTCCGGACTGCTCCGCAACCCCTACGCCGAGCATTGCCACAAGAACCATACCAAGAGGTGCATAGGATATAAAATTTTGAACAGCATTTGTCAGCATATAAGTCAAACCTTCTTTTGTGAGCAAACTGACTGCAGAGACAGTTGTTTCCTGCAATTTTCCATCTGTAATCAGTTCGCCGGTGGCAGATATGCCGAGTGCAGAGCAAATGGCAGAGATTATCACGATTGCAACAGCAAAGATTCCGAATAATGCGATCGGATGCGGCAAACGATTTCCAATAGTCTCGATACCATTCAACCAACGGTTATATATATTTCTTCTTTTCATTGGAATTCTCCTTTTTGTTTCATTTATGTCATGCACGAGGTGTGCAAATGGTCTATATCATTTTATTATGTCAAGATTGTGCGAGTCAAATGCAATAAATGTAAATGATGTAAGGATTATCCTTATTTTATTGACTGCTATGTGAACAATATGGTAAAATAATCAAGTTAGTGTGCGTCCGCAAAGGCGTATGATATAAATACATAATGAAGGAGATTTTCAAATGACAAAAACAAAATCAACAAACAAAGTCAGCATCTATAATCGCTGGCTCAATGGAATTGAAGCTGTTGGAAACAAGCTTCCACACCCAATTGCATTATTTGCAGTTTTTGCGCTTGCCATTGTTGTTATTTCAGCAATTTGTTCTCTTCTTGGCGTATCAGCCACAGGAGAATTGGTTGTAAAATTAGAAGATGGTTCGTCTGCGCTTCAGGAGACAACTGTTACAGCGGTTAGCTTACTCACAAAAGAAGGTTTGACCTACATGTTAACACAGGCTGTGAACAACTTTACAACTTATGCGCCACTTGGTATGGTTCTTGTGGCAATGCTCGGCGTAGGGGTTGCGGAACACTCAGGCTTAATTAATGCAATGTTAAAATCAGCCGTAAAGGTAACTCCGGTAAAACTTATCACACCAATGGTTGTATTCTTAGGTGTAATGTCTAATATCGCAAGTGATGCAGGTTACGTAATCCTGATTCCACTCGGTGCTATGATTTTCCGTGCGTACGGACGTCATCCGATGGCCGGTCTTGCGGCAGCATTTGCAGGTGTATCGGGCGGATTTTCTGCAAATTTATTAATTGGTACGTTAGATCCGATGCTTGCAGGTATTTCACAGTCAGCAGCATCTATTATTGATCCGAACTATGAAGTAGCTGTTATGGGTAACTATTTCTTCCTGTTTGTGTCTACATTCTTAATTACAATCATTGGAACATTTGTTACGAATAAGATTGTAGAGCCACGCTTGGGAGCATACGATCCTTCTAACGCAAGCGAGGAAGACGATACTCTTACAACAATTACAGAAAAAGAACGCAAAGGTTTAAGAAATGCAGGTTTCGCAGCGCTTGCTTTTGTTGTAGTAATTGTGATTGCATGTATTCCGGCTGATTCATTTATGAAAAATGCAAATGGACAATTGTTCGGAAACCCTGCTTCACCATTTGTAAATGGTATCGTAGTGTTAATCGCACTTCTGTTCATGATTCCGGGTATTGCATACGGAAAAACAGTTGGCACATTTACAAAAGAAGACGGAGCTTGCAATGCCATGTCAAAAGCTATGGCATCTATGGGTTCATTCCTTGCACTTGCATTCGTATCAGCTCAGTTTATTAACTACTTTAACTATACAAAACTTGGAACAATCCTTGCGCTTGCAGGAGCTAACTTCTTCAAGAGCATTAACATTGGATTGATTCCGCTGATGATTATCTTCGTATTGTTCTCAGCATTTATGAATCTCTTTATGGGTTCAGCATCTGCGAAATGGAACATTCTTGCACCGGTATTTGTTCCGATGTTCATGTTACTTGGATACAGTCCGGAGCTTTGCCAGTTGGCATACCGTATCGGAGATTCGTCAACAAACATCATCACACCGATGATGACTTACTTTGCTGTAATCATTACATTTGCGCAGCGCTATGACAAAAAGGCTGGAATCGGTACCATCACCGCAACTATGATTCCATACTCCGTATTGTTCTTAGTATTCTGGACATTACTATTGGTTGTATGGCTTCTTGCAGGACTTCCAATCGGACCGGGAGTTGGAATTACATACATGCTTGGTTAATTGCAACCTTGACACGTAACCTTTCTTGTGTTACGATTTTCAAGTATTAAGAGAATTCCCATTGGCTGAGAGGGATAAGCGGAAATGTAGCCCGTCTTCTTATTTAATAGGAAGAACGGGCTTTTTGATTAGGAGGAGAGAACAAATGGAAAACAAGAAATTCTATATGACAACGGCGATTGCCTACACATCAGGTAAACCGCACATTGGCAACACTTATGAATTCGTTCTTGCAGATGCAATTGCGAGATATAAGAGAAGTCAAGGTTATGATGTTTGGTTCCAGACAGGAACAGATGAGCATGGTCAGAAAATCGAAATGAAAGCACAAGAAGCCGGAAAATCACCAAAGGAATTTGTCGACAGTGTGGCTGCACAGGTAAAAGAGATTGCGGACATGATGAACACTTCTTATGATTATTTCATCCGTACAACAGATGATTATCATGAGAAACAAGTGCAAAAAATGTTTAAAAAGATGTATGAAAAAGGCGATATTTACAAAGGACATTATGAAGGAATGTACTGTACACCATGTGAGTCTTTCTTCACAGAATCTCAATTGGTAGACGGAAAATGTCCAGACTGTGGCCGCGAAGTACAGCCTGCAAAAGAGGAAGCGTACTTTTTCAAAATGAGTAAATATGCTGACCGTTTAATTGAGCATATCAATACACATCCGGAATTTATTCAACCGGTATCTCGCAAGAATGAGATGATGAACAACTTCTTGTTGCCGGGGCTTCAAGACCTCTGTGTATCAAGAACATCATTCAAGTGGGGAATCCCTGTAGATTTTGATGACAGACATGTTGTGTATGTATGGCTGGATGCGCTCACAAACTATATCACAGGTATCGGATATGACTGTGATGGCGAAAACACAGAACAATTTAACAAGAACTGGCCTGCAGACCTTCACTTAATCGGTAAGGATATCATTCGTTTCCATACAATTTATTGGCCAATCTTCTTAATGTCATTGGATTTACCACTGCCAAAGCAAATCTTTGGACATCCATGGTTACTCCAAGGTGACGGCAAGATGAGTAAGTCAAAAGGAAATGTTATCTATGCAGACGAGCTTGTAGATATGTTCGGAGTAGATGCAGTTCGTTACTTCCTGCTTCATGAGATGCCATTTGATAACGATGGTGTGATTACTTGGGAGCTTATGGTAGAGCGTATCAACTCAGACCTTGCAAACACATTAGGAAACCTTGTTAACAGAACCGTTTCTATGACAAATAAATACTTTGGCGGAACAGTTGCTGACAAGGGTATTGTAGGAGATGTGGACGCTGATTTCAAGGCAGTAGTTGATGGAGCGGCTGCAGCAGTAGATGCGAAGATGGAGACACTTCGTGTTGCTGATGCAATTACAGAGATCTTTAACGTATTCAAACGTTGCAACAAATATATCGATGAGACAATGCCATGGGTACTTGCAAAGGACGAGGCTCAAAAAGACAGACTCGAAACAGTGCTTGCGAACTTAATCTATGGTATCGAGACAGGTGCAAAATTACTTGCTTCATTCCTTCCGGAGACAGCAGAGAAGATTTTGAAGCAGACAAACGGTGGAAATGTAACAGACAAACCGGAAATTTTATTTGCACGTCTTGACCTTGAAGAAGTGCTTAAGAAAGTAGAAGAGCTTCATCCACCTGTAGCAGAAGAACCAGCTCCTGAAGAGGATGTAATCGACATCGAACCAAAAGAAGAGATTACATTTGATGACTGGATGAAAATGCAATTCCAGGTAGGTGAGATTGTTGCATGTGAGGAAGTTCCAAAATCAAAGAAATTACTTTGCTCACAAGTAAAAATCGGTAGTCAGGTAAAACAGATTGTATCAGGTATCAAACAGCACTACACAGCGGAAGAGATGGTTGGTAAGAAGGTAATGGTACTTGTGAACTTAAAACCGGCGAAATTGGCAGGTGTGTTATCAGAAGGTATGCTTCTTTGCGCAGAAGATGCAGAGGGTAACCTTGCACTGATGACACCGGAAAAACCAATGCCAAGTGGAGCAGAGATAGCTTAGGAGGATGAACATGATTAGAATTGGTATCGTAGGATATGGCAACATTGGACGTGGCGTGGAGTTAGCAGTAGAGCGCAACGAAGACATGAAGCTTGTTGCAGTTGTGACTCGCCGTAACCCTGAGGATGTGAAGGTTCTTACAAAAGATGTGAAAAAAGTACACTTTGATAATATTCTTTCTTTGAAAGATGAAGTTGACGTTATGATTCTCTGCGGCGGTTCGGCAACGGACCTTCCTGTGATGGGACCACAGGTTGTAGCGAACTTCAACACAATCGACAGCTTTGATACCCATGCAAAGATTCCGGAATATTTTGCAAATGTTGATGCGGCTGCAAAAGAAGCAGGAAAAATCGGTATTATCTCTGTGGGCTGGGATCCGGGAATGTTCTCGCTTAACAGAATTTACGCGGAATCTATCTTAGTACAGGGAAGCACTTACACATTCTGGGGCAAAGGCGTAAGTCAGGGACACTCTGATGCAATTCGCCGAGTTCCGGGAGTGAAGAATGCGATTCAATACACAGTTCCGATAGAGGCAGCAGTAGAGGAAGTTCGTAGTGGTAGTGAGCCACAGCTTACGACAAGACAAAAACATTTACGCGAATGTTATGTAGTAGCCGAAGAGGGGGCAGACCTTGCGGCAATTGAAGAGACCATCAAGACCATGCCGAACTACTTTGCAGATTATGATACAACAGTAACATTTATTACAGAAGATGAATTAAAGGCAAACCATAGCAAGATGCCTCATGGTGGATTCGTAATCCGCACAGGTGAGACAGGAAGAGATGGTAACAAGCATGTGATTGAATATTCACTGAAGTTAGATTCGAATCCGGAATTCACATCAAGCGTATTGGTTGCTTATGCAAGAGCAGCATACAGACTGAATCAGAAAGGCGAATCGGGAGCAAGAAGTGTATTTGATATTGCACCTTCATTACTTTCTATGAAGACACCTGAGCAGCTTCGCAAAGAAATCTTATGATTTTTGAGAGTCATGCGCACTATGACGCGCATCAGTTTGATGAAGACAGAGAAGAACTTTTAAGGTCCATGCAGGAGCATGGAGTTGGCACTGTTGTCAATGTCTGTGCAGACTGGGATTCTGTGACTGAGGTTGTAGAGATGGTACAAGAGTACCCATTCATGTACGCAGCAGTAGGCCTACATCCGGATGAAGTAGGAGACCTTGACGGTGAGAGATTCAAGTTCCTAAAATCCCAATGCCAAAACAAAAAAGTTGTGGCAATCGGTGAGATTGGACTTGATTATTATTGGGACAATGAGTCTCATGATGTTCAGAAACACTGGTTTGTAAGACAATTGGAGCTGGCAAGGGAGCTTGATTTGCCGGTTATCATTCATAGTAGAGATGCGGCTGAAGACACGCTTAAGATTATGAAAGAACATGGGCAGGGTCTTCGAGGAGTGATTCACTGTTTCTCATATTCCAAGGAATTGGCCGAAGAATATGTGAAGATGGGATTCCACATCGGAATCGGTGGAGTGGTCACATTTAAAAATGGAAAAAAATTAAAAGAAGTAGCGGAAGTTGTTCCGCTTGAGAGAATCTTATTAGAAACAGATTGTCCGTATCTGGCACCGGAGCCATATCGTGGCAAACGAAACTCTTCGCTTTATATTCCGCATATTGCACAGGCGATAGCAAATATTAAGGGACTCACATACGAAGAGGTTGTGGCTCAGACTGAGATAAATGCGAAAACGCTATTCCGCATTATTTAACACAAAATGAAAGGGTATAATATATGCAAAAGCCGACACTTGGCAATCCACAAAATACAATTGAAATATTGCAAAAATACGGGTTCTCCTTTCAGAAGAAATTCGGACAGAACTTTTTAATCGATACGCATGTATTAGATAAGATTATTGCATCTGCGAATATCACGAAAGACGACATGGTATTGGAAATCGGTCCGGGTATTGGAACGATGACACAGTATCTTGCATGTGCAGCAGGAAAAGTAGTAGCGGTGGAGATTGACAAAGCACTCATTCCGATTTTGGAAGATACTTTAAGTGCTTATGATAACGTGACTGTTATCAACGAGGACGTGTTGAAGGTCGATATCAACCAATTGGCCGAAGAGTACAACGGCGGAAAGCCAATTAAGGTTGTTGCCAATCTTCCGTATTATATTACAACACCGATTATCATGGGGTTGTATGAAAGTCACGTGCCAATAGAAAGTATTACAGTAATGGTGCAGAAAGAAGTGGCAGACCGCATGCAGACAGGACCGGGGAGCAAGGATTACGGCGCATTGTCTCTTGCAGTTCAATACTATGCAGAGCCGTATATTGTAGCCAATGTACCACCGAACTGTTTTATGCCAAGACCAAATGTTGGTTCAGCGGTTATCAGGCTGACAAGCCATAAGGAGCCGCCAGTTCAGGTTAAGGATGAGCAGCTCATGTTCAAGGTTATCAGAGCTTCATTTAACCAGAGACGAAAGACTTTGGCAAACGGACTTAACAACTCGCCGGAGATTCAACTTCCGAAGGAAGTCATAATAAACGCAATTGAAAGACTTGGAAAAGGTGGAAGTATCAGAGGAGAGGCTCTTACACTGGAAGAGTTTGCACAGTTGAGCAATATCATTAGTGAAATGTTATAAGGACAACAAAAAGCGGAACCATTTGAGGCTCCGCTTAATTATTTGCGAAATCTTCACATTCTTTTGATTGTATTTGTTTGGAAATTCTAGTATAATGAAAGCATGTTTATAACATTTGAGAAAAGAAAGGAGCAAAATTATGAGAAATGCAACATTAGACGAGACATTATTTGAGATTACTCCTGAAATTTTATATCTTTCTGAGAAAAGTGAAAAAAGCAATGCGATTGATAGAGACTTGTATGTGCAGCACAATGTAAAGAGAGGACTTCGTGACCTTGACGGACGTGGTGTTCTTGCAGGTCTTACCAATATTTCAGACGTTTGTGCGTCAAGAGACGAGAATGGAGTTAGAATCCCGATTCCTGGAAATCTGTATTATAGAGGTTATAACATTAAGGACCTGGTAAATGGATTTTTAGATGATGGACATTTCGGTTTTGAAGAGACAGCGTATCTTCTACTCTTTGGAGAACTTCCGACAAAAGAAGAACTTCAGAGATTTTCTGATATGCTGGCAGAGCGAAGAACACTTCCGAAATACTTCGTGCGAGATGTCATTATGAAGGCACCAAGCCCGGACATGATGAACAGTTTGTCACGTTCAATTTTGACGCTGTATGCTTATGATGAGAAGGCGGATGATACATCATTACCAAATGTACTTCGCCAATGTTTGAATCTAATCAGTGAATTTCCGATGTTGATGGTATATGGATATCATGCTTATAATTATCGAAAAGGTGAAGATTTGTACATCTATGCACCGGATAAGGATAAATCCATGGCGGAGAATATCCTTATGATGCTTCGTGAGGATAAGCAGTATACACCGCTTGAAGCAAAGATTCTTGATATGGCACTCGTGCTTCACATGGACCACGGCGGTGGTAACAACTCGACATTTACGACTCACGTTGTTACATCTTCCGGTACAGATACATATTCGACAATCGCTGCTGCGATGGCGTCTTTAAAGGGACCGAAGCATGGTGGAGCAAACATCAAGGTTTTCCAGATGTTTGAAGATATGAAAGAGCATGTAAAGGATTGGACAGATCGGGATGAGGTTCGCCAGTATCTGGAAGATATTCTGGATAAGAAGGCGTTTGACCAAAAGGGACTTATCTATGGAATGGGCCATGCGATTTATTCCATCTCTGACCCGAGAGCCGAGGTGTTTAAAGGATTCGTGAAACAACTGGCAATGGAAAAAGGACGCCAGGAAGAATATGCGCTTTACGAGATGGTAGAACACATGGCGCCTGAGATTATTGCTCAGAGAAGAAAGATGTACAAAGGTGTTAATGCGAATGTGGATTTCTACAGCGGACTGGTATATGGAATGCTTGGAATTCCGAAAGAACTTTACACACCACTTTTTGCTGCAGCTCGTATTGTCGGCTGGAGCGCACACAGATTAGAAGAGCTTAAGAATGTGGATAAGATTATCCGTCCGGCATATATGCCGTTATGCCCTTACAAAGAATACTCGAAAATTGATGACAGATAGGTAGACAGGACGGATTATCCGTCCTGTTTTGTGGTTTTATGGGAGAGAATATATGAGAAACGAGTTTTATTATTTGTCTGCGGACGAAAAAACGCAGATTCATGCAATTGAATGGATACCGGAGGAGCAACCGAAAGCGGTGGTTCAACTGTGTCATGGTATGGCTGAGTATATAGAACGATATGATGATTTTGGAGAGTTTTTAGCTTTGAATGGTTACTATGTTGTTGGTCATGACCATTTGGGACATGGCAAATCTATCAGCAGTTCCGATAAGCTTGGGTTTTTCCACGAGAAAAACGGAAATGAGTGTGTTGTTTCAGATATTCACAACTTACGTGTAAAGACAGAAAAAAAATATCCGCACCTTCCATATTTTATGATGGGACACAGCATGGGCTCGTTTTTGGTTCGCCAGTATATAGGCGTGTACGGTGTCGGTTTGGCAGGAGCAATTGTTATGGGTACCGGCCATCAGCCAACACCTATATTGCGTGCCGGACGTATGATTTGCAGGTTGCAGGCGTTGCTTCACGGATGGCATTTCAGAAGTCAATTAGTGGATGGTATGGCAGCAGGTGGATATGAGAAGCATTTTTCCGATGTGACAGATGGCTCGAATTGGTTATCCCGTAATCCTGAGAATGTCAAAAAGTATAAGAATGACACGATGTGCGGATTCATGTTCACGTTAAATGCGTACTATCACATGTTCAGCGGCATGATTAAGATGAATCGGCAGGAAAAGGAAGGAAAGATATCTAAAAAACTCCCGATTCTTTTGGTTGCAGGACAAGATGACCCGGTGGGCAATTATGGCAAGAGTGTGAAACTTGTGTATAAGAAATATAAACAAAGCGGAATGCAGGATGTCAAACTCAGATTATATGAAAATGACAGGCATGAGATACTGAATGAACTTGATAGAGAGGTTGTGTTTGTTGATATCTGTAAATGGTTGGAAAAAAGAAGATAATTCTTAAGAGACCGTTTAGAAAGTTTCGATTCTTTTTAGAAACTAACCATAATTTGAACACAAATTATTTCTATAATGAATTCAGATAGTTGATAACACTCAACTATCACCCCCTCATAAAGTAATACCCTCGGTGAGTCCGAGGGAATACTTTACTCTCATTCCTTTAGATAACTAAGCATGGAAGCCTTGTAAATCAAGGCTTCTTTTGCATTTGTGCCCGTTTGGGACAACTTCGGGACAACTTTTTTTGCCCGTTTTTGCCCTTGGGACAACTTTTCTAAAGGAAATTTGCAGTTTATCTTAAATAATTGCTTCATATAAATCTTCTAATTTGTTCATTTCTGTTTTGGCTTTATCGTTCGTTACGTGCGTGTACAAATCAAGTGTAATTGAAATAGAGTAATGTCCTAAGTATCCCTGAACTACCTTTGCATCAATTCCGGCCTCAAAACATCTTGTTGCAAAGGTATGTCTTAATGCATGTGGATAGAAGTGAGGAATTGGTTCGTAAGGCATCTTTGTTTCTTCGGCGATTTTCAATCGTTCTTTGTTTATGGAGTTTTCAATCCAGTTCAAAGCCACTTGGAATGAGTGCTCTGTGATAGGTTTTCCGTTCTTTCCTACAAACACAAGGTTGTTGAATTGTGGCAAAGGCTGCCAGTCTGATGATACCATTTGCATCTCTTTTAATTGTACATGCTGTTTTTTGAGTGCTTGATATACAGATTCTTGCATTGGTATTTTGCGGATGCTGTTCTTAGTCTTGGGTGTTTGGTATTTAAACGTATATTTGCCTGTCTCGGTGTCCTTGATGTGAACGAGAGTTTTGCTAATGGAAATCTCACGTTTCCGAAAATCCACATCATCCCAAGTTAATCCGAGCATTTCTCCACCACGCATACCTGTACCAAGAGCAACTAAAATCAGATTCTCGTACAAACGTCCTCTGGCATGAGTTATCACTTCTTTTTGCTCTTCCAATGTTAGCACTCGTATTTCTTTTGTCTTTGTCTTCGGAAGACATACACCGGCACAAGGATTAAACGCAATCAGTCGATTATGTATTGCGTATTTGAACATAGAATTGAGTATATTATAAACATCTCGAATGGTCTTTGTGCTATAGTCTTTGTCAGCCATGTTTTGAAACAAACGCTCCAAAGTGAGTGGAGCAATGTTACCTATCTTTTGTTTGCCAAGTTGCTTCTTGATATAGCGCTCATAAAAGTCATAGTAGCGTACCTGTGTGCTTTCCTTAATTGACTTTTTCTTGTGTACGTTTAACCACACATCAAACCATGCATCCAAAGTAATTTGGTCGCCCTTACCTTTTAAACCATGTTTCACTTCATAACGTAAATCTTCTAATTCTTGTACCAATTCTTTTAAGTTGGCATTATCGCGTGTATATGTTTCGCCGTTGTATTTGAAACGACCACGATAGATTCCGGTTTTTCGTTGCGTAATGCCATTAGGTAATACTTTCCCTTGCAAATCTTTTCCCATTCAAATTTCTCCTTTCTCACTGCAAGGGGCTACTGGTCTAGTTTACCTATATTATACCTTGCGAGATGTTTATACTGCAATTACTTCATGTATGTTTTTCAGATTTTTTCCTTCGTTTGTAGCTAGAAATAAATCAAGTGTTTCTGTGCGGATAATGGTTTTGTTGCCTATTTGAATCACCGGAATCTTACCCAGCCCTATCAAAGTGCGGAGAGTGTTGCGACCAATTCCGGAGTATTCTGCTGCTTCGTTAACTGTTAAAGCCTGTTTTTGCATTCGTTTATAATTCCCCTTTCGATATGTTCTATCAAAAGCATACAGCGTTTCGGAGAGGATGAACAGCGACTGGAATGGTGTATTTTTGAGAATAGTACCCATAACATGGTGTGTCTCCATAAAAGTCAATAAGCGAAAAAGTGAATGAAAACTTGTCCTACGGTTTGATGAAAAAAGCGTTTGCAAGATACGCATTTTGTCAGACAAAACGCCTCTTGTTAGGGAAAACCCCTAAAACCCCTGTATCTACCAAAGTGGGATAACTTTTTAATCACAAGGTATCGCTTTGGGATGAAAATTTCATCACACTTTTTGAAGTGTCTACCACTTTGGGATAATTATCTCATCACATATTTTTCGCCATTTACCACTTTGGGATAACTATTTCATCACAATCTACCGTTTTGGGATTGTTTTTTCATCACACCTCAGTGATTTTTATTTGCAATTTGAAAAAAATGCATTATGAAGATGGAATTGTTATGAAGTATTCGAAAAAATGTGTAAATTATAGAATGGTAAAAATGATTAAGTAGTGAAAGACAAGGTCAAGACGGGCTTTGACTTTTTCTGTCTAGGCAAATACAATTTAAATAATATAAATTGCGATAAGAGATAGTATTAGTTATAATGAATGTATTCAAGTGTGGCAGAAAGGAGTAAGCAATGAAACGACTTGTTGTAATAGTTGGTCCTAATGCAGTTGGGAAAAGTACTGTGGCGAAAAAGATGGTAGAGCAATATGAAAACACAGCATATGTTGACTCTGATTGGTGTCGCGTAATGAATCCATTTGCTTTTACGCAGGCAACCAAACAAGCAGTATCGGAAAATATTTATTGTTTGCTACGAAATTATCTTTTGTGTGAGGATATCAGCACAGTGATATTTACATATGGTTGGCATGGTACAAGAAAAGAAATTTATGAAAACGTTATAGAAAAACTTAGAAGAAACAATATAGAGTTTCAAGAATGTATTATTGTTTTGAAATGCTCACCAGAAGAAAATGTACGACGCGCAATTAATGATGGTAGAGATAAGGAGAGAATAGAAAGAGGAATGAAGACAACGTATTCTTTCTACGATGATTTGGATTATCCATGTGTTGATACCACTTATATGACACCAGTGCAAGTGGCAGACCATATCATTAAACTTATCAAAACGCAGGAACAATAAGAAAAGTTAAATGGGAGAATAAGAATGGCAAGAACAGAGCAAGTAACTATAACTAATATGTGCATGATATATAACGGCACAAAAGTGTTGATACAAGATAAGATAGATGATGATTGGCATGGAATTACGTTTCCAGGAGGACACGTAGAAAAAGGGGAATCATTAACGGATGTTGTTGTTTTCTGAATTTGACAACCAGACATCAAAAATAAAGTTGATAAAGCTATTAGTAGGAAGCAAATGGTTTTTTTGGTCATATGAACGTCCCACCTTCAATTAACAAAACATCATGTATATCGAAGCATATATATTTATTTCTTAAGAATATTATAAGACTATTTGCAATAAAAGCAAATAATATCTGACAATTTGTGCTCGGTGTAATGTGCCTAATAAGCTTTAAAAAGGATTACATACATGGAATGTTTTGATATAATATAAGTGGTCAAATTTATTGTTAATTCAAAAAGAGTAATTGTGTGTAACGAATTACTCTTTTTTCTGATATATAGGTAACATAAAGAGGAGGTGAAGAGGTGCTTGAAATAGATTCTGTTTATCGCAAACATGCAGAATTTGTATACAAATATTTGTTTGCTCTTTGTCATGAGGAAGATACTGCCGAAGAACTACTTCAGGAAACATTTTATCAAGCAATTAAATCCGCAAAACGATATGACGGTAGCTGCAAAGTCACAACATGGTTATGTCAGATTGCAAAACATTTGTGGTATCAGGAGTTGGAGCGTAGAAGAAAATATCAAAGCAGTACATTGAATGAGAATACTACCTCTGAAGAAAAAAGGGTGGAAGAAAAGTTGTGCCAGAGAGAACAATTGATGGAAATCTTTCAAAGAGTACATATTTTAGATGAAACGTCAAAAGAGCTCTTTTATCTAAGAGTGATGGGTGATTTCTCTTTCAAAGAGATAGGACAGATATTTAACAAAAACGAAAACTGGGCAAGGGTTACATTTTACAGAGTAAAGCAAAAGATTATGAAAGGTGTGAATGAATATGAAGTGTGAAATAATAAGAGATTTACTACCAAGTTATGTAGATGGATTAACCAGTAATGAGAGTAACCGAGAAATAGAATT
>JAZQSP010000100.1:0-87294 GCA_045630205.1 Faecalimonas sp.
AGTGATTTCCTCAGAAAATAGTCATGGCGGCTTTCATGGGGACGGTGAACGATATCTGATTTTTGCATTTGAAGATGATTCCTTTGAAAATACAATAAAAAAAGATAACACATGGCACAAACTACCTGTGACGGACGATGCCGTTACCGCATTATTATATGGCCTGGAAACCCCTGAAATGACCTATGGGCCTTATATCAATCAGGATATTCCTGAAGTTTCCAACGGATATTATTTTTTCTATGACCGTCATTCAGAATGCAATGACTCTTTTGATACTACAAATGTATTAAAGCGAGCCTCTTTCAACTTTACCGCTGCGATTTATGATGCTGATACAGACACTCTTTATTACATTGAACTGGACACATAACAAAAAAGACCGAAACGAAAAATTCGTTTTCGGTCTTTCTTTTTTCTTTCTATAACACACCAAACAGGATGAAACCTACTGTATTGATTGCAAAATTGGCAAACATATGAACAAACCAAGAAGGATATATGCTTTTGCTTTTATCGTCTATTAGATTAAACAAACACCCTCCCACAAATAAACCTATTATGGCTAAAATCCATAAGCCAATATTAAACCATCCGGCAGTCATTCCCAAATGATATAACGAAAAGGTTAGTGAACTGAAAATATATGCTGTTTTTTTAGAGTTCATACTTGAAAACATTATAAAAGAAAAACCTCTAAAGAAAAATTCTTCAAGTAGGGAGTTGACAAATGATATGTAAATTGCTACATATACAAAATTTTGGGCAGTAACACCTGCACCTGTTGTCAAATTGTTTGCAATTGTGGAAAAATCTATAAACTCTCTAAGTAAAAAATATCCGCCAATGATTCCGCCATAGACAAAAACACCAAAAATTAGAGCGAGTAATATCTGTTTAGTCGGTTTAAATAATTTTTTTATTTCCATTCGATAGATTGGTAAAGCAAGTGGAATAATCAAAAACAAAGTTATTTTAATTATTGATTTAATTAAATAGTTTGGTTTAATTATGCCATCTACTATGCTCATAATCAATGTACACAAGATCACCGAAACAATTATGTATATTCTTTTCTTTTTCATATTGAGTATTCTCCTTTCCCCTTCTTTGCGAAATTACAACCAAACAGAAATTGCGTTCATGCAAAATATTGACGTACTGTATCTGTACTTATATCAAAACAAGTATTATTCAATTGTGAAAAAACAGTATTGATTCCAATTTATTTGAACAAGAATATTAATTTATAAAAATGTATACAAGTATCCATTAAAACTTTCGATATAGGTACCCTCTCATAATATTTATCATCTCCCCATACATGCGTATGATTTTCTCTATTTAGCAATATTGTGTCAGTATGTGAGAAGGACGATAAATGTTCTTCTAATTTTTTAATCGTTCTGATGTCTGCTTTTTGCGAAAGAATGTCTAAATCCTTTAAAATTGACACAGCAAAACTAAGGCACGTTTGTCGGTATCTGGCTGAATATATATTACTATGAAATATACCAAAAGTATTATAGATGTACTTCTTGCTTTCTTTCAAATGTGATTCAATAATTAATCTGTATTTTTCAAATTGTTCTTCGTTAACCTCAATTCTATATATGCGAACCTTTGTACTTCTGCCATGGTATAAATAACGCAATATGGACTCTTCCACAAAACCACCTACAAAAGGCGAATTGTAATTATATCGCGCAAAAGAATACAAGGGTTGCAAAGAAGAATTATCACATACTGATATATGGTTGTATTGGTAATTGGAACAAAAACGAATTAACTTTCCTAGTGTCGTATTAGTGTGACTTATCATAAAATAAATATTTTTCATAAATGGTATCCTAGTCCTTCAAAGGGGTGTTATCTGTTTTATTATGCACAGACCATATGTTTCAAAGCAAAGTGCTAATATCAAATATAATAACTAATTCTATTATTTGAAAGGCACATTATAACATTCTTATATACGTACTCTGAAAATAATTAACTTTAAGAGAGTAATTTTGCACGCCTTATCAAATATAAGTTTAGCAGAACTAGCATTAAAAAGCAAATTTTAAAGAAAATATGAATAAGATTTTATACAATTAAGACAGTTTGTTATTCTTGACAAAATCAAAAATGGATCAAATCCTCATTAACAGCCTTCATATTGTATAACTAATAACGCAAGCGTTTGTTAATGATTGAAATTACGATAATAAATTTATATATTTCTGATAAATTTTATTTTTTTGCAAATTGTATTTGCATTTTACAGATTTGTGATAAAATGAATTTGCAAACACAATATACTTAAATTCATAAAGGAGGGATTCCTATGAGGAAAAGAAAATTTTTATCTTTAGTTTTATCGGTTATACTATTATTTAGTTTTATCAGTTTTTCCATTCCGCAAGATGTGTATGCTTCGGATAGTGTTGCATATGTTTATATCGTTTCCTATAGCCAAACAGCGGGAAGCAGTGCAGGTGGTTTGGGGGGTCATTCTTTTTTAGTTGTAAAAAATTTAACAAGTGATACGATTACCGTCGGACATTATAATCTGGGTGGTGAACATATCATGTCAATTGGATCTTGGGGCAATATCTCAGATGGTGCCTACGCTTATTATAATATAGAAAAATATCGAATGGTAAATGATATTTGGTCTTATACACCAAGTGTATATGTTAGGGCTGCTGTTTCGCAGAGTCAATTAGACAAGCTGAGCACGGCTATCAATAATAATTATACATGGACAAGTACATTGAATTGTTCAAGATTTGCAAGGTATTGTTGGAATAGTATGTTTTCAAGTTCAAGTAGTTATCATATTGATGCTTCAAGCACGATAGAAACACCAGTTCAAATTTATAATAAGATTCAAGCAAGAAGTGATTGTCGTAGTAACTTTGAATTTGGTTCTACGCGTACATGCGTAATGGATAATGTATATGTACATACTTCCACATCTAAAGCGCATTTGAGCAATGCAGCGAAAAGCGATGTTATGATGCAGTAAAATACAAATACACACTGAACCAATATTCTTTTGATATTATGGGTGGAAAGTTATGGTGGAAAAAGTTCGTAATGCTGTAACTTTTTAAACTAAAAAAATTCTGGTCAGACACTTAGAAAAAGAGCTAGAAGGCCTTCTATGATAAACTAAAATCATAGAAGGCCTTTCGCAGTAAGATAAAACGGTATCAAATTATAAACTACAGACGTGAAAACATCATCAATCAATTAGTTACCAGAAACAACTATAATTCTAACAGCATAATATCAGTCCAACTGTTCAACTATATTCTGTTGTATTGTTTTAGTAGATTTTCTTTCCCTTGTTTTTTCCCTTATTAGATGTCATAATGGCAAGGAGAAGATATAACACGATACAAATTTTGATAATGTGCTAACTCCCAAAAAAGTTAGAGTTTTCAAGGCTTAGCAAAGAATTTGATAATAAGATATAACAGTTATTGTATTGCTATAAATATCTGCTCTCAGAATTCAAATTTTCACATCTAGTTTTATCCGTATGTAATCCCATACGTTTAAATTTCAAATATACTACACTTCATTCTTCTCTTCAATACATGATATCTTATCCGCCGCTGATAAAATTTGCATCTGATACTCTGCAATCTCTTTTAAAATCTGAAATCTTTCTTCTTTTGATTTACCTTCACGAATCATCTGTGCATTATGCGTTTCAAGATTCGAAAGTACCGTAAGTTCATTAATCGTAGCATAATCTCTAACGTTACTACTTTTTGCAAGTTCCGGGTTACTTTCTCGCCACGCTTTAGCTGTAAAACCAAACAACGCAACATTTAGCAAATCTGCTTCTTCCGCATAAGGTAACCACTGCAAGTCATCCCTATAATTGCAATTTGGAATAATATAATTCTTGATTGCATCCGTTTGAATCAAATAATTATTCTTGGATAGAAATCTCTTTGCATCCCATTCTAACTTTTTAAGATTATTTTCTTCTTCTTTCAACCGCTGAAATTCTTTGATTAGATATAGTTTGAAAACCGGGCTAATAGCAGAGGCAAATTCAAAAGCAATGTCTTTATGAGCATATGTACCACCATAACGACCCTTTTTAACAAATATGCCTATTGCATTTGTCTGTTCCACCCACTCTGATACGCTTGGTGTAAAAGTCAATAATCCCGCTTGTTTTTTAAAGTGTTCAGATTCGAACACTTTAAAATTTGGATTATATATTTCCTCCCAAGTAGCCAAAAACTCAAGCGTTCTTCTATTTCTGAGCCAATTACGCACAACGTCTGCTGCTCTGGAATCGTCTGATTTTGCAGCAGCAATATCTGTAATACAAATATAATCATCAATTTCTTCTTTTGAAATTGTGATTGGCAAATTTTGAACTTTTATAATTTTATTCTTCTGCATCCTCATTTTCCTCCTGTAATTCAATTTTCTTTTCTGCGAGCAAACATTCCATCTTTGTATAATAAGTAATAAGACGTAGGACATAATCTGGCATCTTTCTTCTTCCTGCTTCCCACTCTTCTAACGTTCTTAGAGGTATCCCTATGTACAGTGAGAATTCTGTTCTATTCATTCCTAAATCTTCCCTAATTTGCTTTAATCTTCTAATTTGCTTTTCTAATTGCTCTTTCTTTTCCATATTGTCCTCTCCACTCATTGTGTGGTTATTATATCACATTACAATTCATACATCAATAAGAACACTCGGAACTTCTTTTTCATCAGATAATCCTTACGAAGAGAACAATTCTTTCCATGTGTACACTCATATTTTCTACACCATTTTTGACACCATTTCTTCTCCAAACCACATCAATTTACATCAAGTTACGATATCTCTCCATAAACCAAAACTTTCAAAAACCTTGAGAAACCGCCATTTCCCAAGGTTTTATCACATATCCCGCTATTCAGTTAACATAAGTTAAAGTTTTGTTAAAGTTGATTTCCATCAAAAAAAGCCATTTCACTCTCCTTTATGAGAGCGAACGGCCTCTAACTATTTTTTAAAAATGAATATCGGCATCGGCGGATTGTTCCCACGATTAAAATACTGATTCACAATCACCGTATACTCCTTCGCCGAAAGTTCTGTTAAGTAATTTAATATACAATCTTTTTCTTCAAATCCTGTATCTCCACCACTGTAAACACAAAGGCTCATCATACCACCGGACTTCAAAAGTTCCAACCCTTTTTGAATAGCTATGATACTGGTAGAT
The DNA here is from genome assembly GCA_045630205.1 of Faecalimonas sp. GTDB lineage: Bacteria > Bacillota > Clostridia > Lachnospirales > Lachnospiraceae > Faecalimonas. The sequence continues at coordinate 5,238 of JAZQSP010000100.1, forward strand.
GCCTTTGTTGCAATCTCATGGTCTCCGCCCGGAAGGTATCCGAAATTAAAGCATATTACATCAGCACTGCCCGGTTGTACATAATTGTCCATATTTTCATGTCCATCTAAAATGAGATGGTACTTTGTTGTCACGTCGTGTTTCTCTAATAAAGTCCCCGTCGCATCTACTGCTTGTCTTTGGATATCAAATGCAAATACCTCTCCTGCTTCTCCGGCAAGTTCACACAGCATCAGGGTATCATTTCCCTTTCCCATAGTTGCATCAATATATAGTCCGCCTGTTCGCGCTTGTGAACGAATGATTTCATGGCACCAATATGTGATCTGCGATTGTTTCATCATATAGCTTCCTGTCCCTTAATAATTGTAATTTTTCTTTATTTTACTATCGTTTGAACGGCCAATCAACTGTTATTTTCGAACCTTGCCAAGCATTTTTGCATAGGATATTACACAGTAGTTCTTTGCGCTACATATTAATTATGGGAGATGTCATTATGGAAACAGGTTTTCAACAAACCGCAAACACAGTATCCATCATTACTATCATTGGAAATGTAATACTATCCGTCTTCAAGTTTCTGGCCGGATTCATTGCCCATTCTCATGCTATGATCAGCGATGCCATTCACTCTGCATCCGATGTTTTTAGTACCATTGTTGTCATTATCGGAATCAAACTGGCATCCAAAGAGCCGGATAAGGAGCATCCTTATGGACACGAGCGCTTGGAATGTGTAACCGCAATCATACTTGCCATCATTCTTTTTATTACCGGACTCAAAATCGGAGTGGATGCTCTGGAAAATATTTTCCAAGGAAATCAAAACGAATTAGCTGTGCCTGGAAGTTTAGCTCTCGTTGCAGCCATTATCTCGATTGTCAGCAAAGAAGCTATGTTCTGGTACACACGATATTACGCAAAACGAATCGTTTCCGATGCATTAATGGCAGATGCGTGGCATCATCGCTCGGATGCATTTTCTTCTATCGGTGCCTTAATTGGTATCGGCGGGGCAAGGCTTGGATTCCCTATCATGGATCCCATTGCAAGTTTATTTATCTTTTGGTTTATTGCAAAAGCTGCTTTGGATATATTCAAAGATGCGATAGACAAAATGATTGATCATTCCTGCGACGAAGAAACCGAAAAACACATTCGTGAATGTGTCATGAAGAATGAAAATGTAATTGGTATAGAATTGCTAAAAACACGTATTTTCGGAAACAAAATCTATGTAGATGTTGAGATTCAAGTAGATTCCATCTATACGTTGGAAGAAGCACATCTCATTGCCAATGATGTACACAACACGATAGAAGAAACTTTTTCAAAAGTAAAACATGTCATGGTTTATCTAACTCCTGCCACACGTGAATAAAAGGGTGACGTAAAAGTCACCCTTTTGCATGCAATTCTTTATTATTTTTGAGCTATTTTCTTAGGTTTTCTGATTCGATTCAATTGCTTATTCATCTGCAGAAGTTCTTCCTTGGTAAATGAAATATTCATCATGCCCATCATGCTTGAAAGACGAAGGACACTAAATCCACCCATCATTTGCATCAGACCACTATCTGCTTTTAGGTCCACTTCAAACCCGCCGGATTTCTTCTTGTCAGATTTATCACCCTTTTTGTTTGCATCCATTTTCTTTTTCAACTTGAGCCCTAGTGTAAGGAACCATATTTTTCCACGTGTAGATGCCATAATGTCAGAGATTTTGTCATTCAAAGAATAACGTCCTTCAGGTGCATCGATATCGAACCAGTTAAGGACAGCACCTTTTTCTACAAGAACGTAATCCATGTTCATCTCGTCTACTTTTCGGATTACACCTTCATCGGTAAATTCTCCGGCTTTCGCTACAATCGTGCTTTCTCCCACGTTTTCCACATCAAAATAGAAGAAGTGGTCTTCTGCCGTTTTCTTTCCAATACTCTTACCATTCACAAAAAGTTCAACTTCCGGAAGATTTGAATATACAGTTACTTTTGTAACCTCTTCCACTCTGTCGATGTATCTCTTGCCACAAAGATGTACGAATGGTTCATCTGAAAGCCAAGCTTTGTATGCATAGAACGCATCCTTCTTGTACTTTCTGTCCATTGTCACAAGACCCTTATGGTTCTGTCCATTCTCACCGCCCTCTGCTCTCGCATCTGCACCAAAATCAAACATGTTCCATACATGAGTTGCCCAGATATATTTGCGGTTGAAAAGTTGCTTAATCAATTCTTCATGGTAAAATGCCTGATATTCTTCGGTATAATCACCCTGCTTCGGATCACTGGTGTGCCAATTAAGAGCCTCACAACCATACTCAGAACATCCAATCGGAATATTAGGATATTTCTCATGGAATTTATCAAACCAAGGACCATTCATCGATGTATCTCCACCATACCATCCAAAATAGTGATTGTAAGAAACAACATCCGGAATTTGGAGATACGGATCTTCCATCTTACACATCGAAACTGCTGCAATTGTGGTCAAACGCGTTTTGTCCATTTCATGCACCATGTCATTCAAAATGCGGTGGTTTTCAAGCAAATCGTCATCAGAACCCGCAATCGAAATTTCATTTGAAAGTCCCCATACTACGATAGACGGATGATTATAATTCTGAACAACGAGCTCCTTCATCTGCGAAATGGTATTCTCGCGACCTGTCGGCATGTGTTTTGAAATATAAGGAATCTCTGCCCAGATTACTAATCCCTTCTCATCACACAAATCATAGAAATATTGATCGTGTTGGTAGTGCGCCAATCGAATGGTAGTCGCTCCTACTTCGCAAATCAAATCGATGTCTTCCTCATGATGTTCCGGAAGGAGGGCATTTCCCACTCCCCATCTATCCTGGTGACGAGACACACCGCGTAGCGGATATTCTTCACCATTTAAGATAAATCCGTTATTCGGATCAATCTCGAAACTGCGGCATCCGAAGCGACTGCAAACGTTGTCAATCACCTCTTCACCTTCCATAATTTCCACTTCACAGCAGTAGAGATATGGATCCTTACGTCCGTTCCAACGGTGAACATTTTTCATCTCGAAAACTACTTTTGTTTCTGTCGTTTCTATCTTGTCAAGTTCCTGTTCTTCTTTATCGTAGATGGTGTATACTAATTTCTGACCTTCTTTCAGATTCTTTACAAAAGCCTCTACTTCTACCGTTGCATCACCATCTGATACTTGAGGCGTAATCATGAATCCCGGACCACCGTAATAATCCAAATCAAAGTGGGAGTCCTTTACACAAATTAAGTTTACATCACGGTAAATACCACCATAGAATGTAAAGTCTGCCATCTGCGGATAAACAACTTCATTTGCTGAGTTGTCTACAAGAACGGCAATGTCCGTTTCTTCCACAAGTTTATCTGTGATATTTACGCGCCATGTAGAATAACCGCCATCATGGTGTGCAAGTTTTTCTCCTCCAACGTATACATCTGCTGAAGAATTCGCACCGCGAAACTCCAAATAATACAGGTCTGCTTCCGGAAGGTCTGCTTTTTTTATCGTCTTGCTGTAAAGGCACGAACCACGAAAATAATCATTTCCTCCATCTTGACCATCAATTGCATTCCAAGAATGTGGCAATGTAACTTTTTCCCCATCTCGGCGTGCAATATCCTCGGTATCTTTTACAAAAAGCCAGTTTTCATTGATATTTAAAATATGTCTCATATTAAGCTTCTCCGTTTCTTCGTTCTTCTAATTCTGTATTCATCTTAGCAAGCGTCTTCTTATCAAGATTATATACCAATCCAAGTCCTACAAATTGCATGATTGCAGAAACGAGGAATAATGCTGCTACCAAATAGCGAAGACTTACTGCAACATCCCACGAAAGAAGTGTTACATCAATCGATTCGTTACCAAACTCATCCACTGCGTTATTTACATAGCCAAGGCTATTCATAATTACTAACGCAACTGCCGGACCTACGCCCTGTGCCAGCTTACGGAAGAATGAATGGAGGGAATATACAATACCTTCCTCACGCTTACCAGTCTTCCACTCGTTGTAGTCAATTGCATCTCCCATCATCGCCCATGATACAGTAGAGTATATACCAAGACCCAGACTGTATACCAATTGACAAAGAATATAGATAATCAAATCAAGTCCTGTGTTATCAGGAGTGACAATAAAGAGTCCGCATGCACCGATAATCGAGCAAATAGCTCCCACAACAGAAAGTTCCTTCTTACCGTATTTTTCTACCATTTTTCTTGCAAGTGGTGTAAATAATACAATTGGAATCATTGCAAACATCTGTACAAGGCCGGAAACCTCTGTATTCTTAAAGTAAATCTGGAACACTACAGATACAGCAGTGGTTGCACCTTGCATACCGATGAACATACCCATAGCCGCAAGAGTCGCTCCAACTGCCGGACGGTTTTTCATAAAATTGCCCATAGCCTTGAATACATTGAACTTTTCACGCTCTTCACTAACTGTAACATCCGTGTCTACACGAATCTCAGTATTCTTAATCATGAACTGGAAGCAAATGAAACCAAGAACACCCATAATCAGTGCTGCCAGGAATACACGTGGTCCATTTAAGGATTCATCTTTATTATAAATAATAAACGGAAGAATAATCATTGGAACCATATTTCCTACCATGGATCCTACGGAACGCCAAGCCGAAAGCGAAGCTCTGTCTGCTGGCTCTTTCGAAATAATCGAAAGCAAGGAACCATAAGGAACGTTTGCAATTGTGTAAAAAGCATCCCAAATCACATAACCTGCAATAAAGATAATAAATTTTGCCCAAACAGGAGCTTGTGGAAAAGGCAAGAAACAACATGCACCACCCACAATCAAACCAATAGAACCAAACCATATGTACTGCAAGAACTTATTTCTCTTATACTGATGTCTGTCTGCATCAATAATAGAACCAATCAACGGGTCATTAATTGCATCCCAAACCTGAACAATTACTAAAAGGAGGGAGTACCAAAGTCCCATGCCCATAACCTGTGTCCAGAAAAGTGCCATCGTACCTTTCAGTGCAAAACTCATGTTGCAACCGAGATCACCTGCAGCGTATGCCACGCTGTCGCGAATGCCAAATGGACGTTTGCCATTTGCATCCAATTTCTTTTCTTTTTTCATTTTCATTTCCTCTTATCTTTCTTTTGGTAATCCAAAAATTTCTTGTTTTTATTATAAAGCATTTTACATAATACTGTGAGTAATATTTTCATCTTTTTTTGTATTTTTTTCATTTCGTCACCCAAAATACTGTTGCTATTCTACAAAAAATATGATGTAATATATTATATTTATGTCGAAAATCATGAAGAGAAAGGAAGGCGACTTCATAATGTATAAAAGAGAATTGGATTTTGCTTGTGACACGCTTCGGAGATGTCATATTCGCACATCAATCGTTTCTCCTTCTGACGCTATCACTTCCGTAATAGATTCACATTTTTATGATATTATGGGTATCTTTTTTGAAAAGAGATTTTCCATTCTCACGTATTTCGGAGAGATAGAGTCGGCAACGAAATATAAATTTATGGATGAATTTAATCTGTGCTATATTTATCTGCGTTTACCATCAGATGAAGCGCAGAATATTCTATTTATTGGTCCTTATCTTTCATTGCCACACTCTTCAGAGGACATATTGGAATTGGGAGAAAAGCTTGGAATCGCTCCGCGTGCAAAAGAACATTTGGAAGAATACTATCGTTCCATTCCTGTGATTACGAATGGGGACCGCATCTTTGCTATGATAGATGCTTTCTGCGAACACATATGGCATAGTCCTACGTTTACCATAACGGAAGTAAATAAACCTCTTTCCTTTTCAGTTCCATCCATCAGTGTGCTCTCACACGGGAATAATTTCGACGAAACATTAGCCAATGTGAATATGACTGAGATACGTTATTCTTTTGAAAATGAATTAATTCAAGCAATTACAATGGGGCAATTGCACAAGGAGAATCTTCTTTTGTCTTCCATTAATGAAGATATGTTTGAGAAACGTATTTCCGACCCTATCCGCAACGCCAAAAATTATTGTATTATTATGAATACGCTTTCCCGCAAAGCTACTGAACAGGGTGGCGTTCACCCTTTTTATATTGATCGCGTATCTTCAAAATTTGCTGCAAAAATTGAACAAATCTCTTCACTCAAAGAAGTTTCTATACTAATGCGGGAAATGTTCTGCTCATATTGTCAACTTGTTCGTACATACATGACGCAAAAATATCTTCCCGTAGTACAAAAGACTATGCTTTTGATAGATTCTGACCTGTCTGCAGAACTGTCTCTTCATTCTTTAGCGTCGCATCAAGGAATCAGTGACGGATATTTGTCAGCAATCTTTAAAAAAGAAACCGGAAAAACCGTGTCCGAATATATCCGCGAAAAACGGATCCAATACGCCATGCATCTCCTGGATACAACCCATCTGCAAGTACAAACGATTGCTCTTCACTGCGGGATTATGGATATGCAGTATTTTTCCAAAATCTTTAAAAAGCAAGTTGGGAAAACTCCCAAGGAATATCGCAAATCCAATCGCCTGAAATAAATTTCCAGACAAAAAAGGAAGCCTGTTAATCATGCATGAACAGACTTCCTCCTTGCGACTATTCCTTTATCTGTCGTCCCGTCACATCTAAATGGTAATTCTCTCGATATATCAATTCCGAAATCGGCACCAACTCATACCCTTTCTCACGTAACCCTTCTATGATCTTTGGCAAAGCCTGCGCCGTATATTTCGCCCCATTATGCATCAGAACGATGGAACCGTTCTGCAGATTTTTATGTTCTGTGACTGTTTTAATGATATTATCTACTCCGTAGTCCTTCCAGTCTAAGCTGTCACCACTTGTTACTTAAGTAAATATTTTTATATAGAATACTGTTGAATTAGGATTACATTGTTAGAATAGTTTAAAATGAAGTCAGCCGAAATATACATATATCGTACATATATATTCAATGGAATATCACACATAAATACATATGGAAAGTGTATAAAACGGAAAAGGAGAAAATCAGTTTTGATTTTCTCCTTACTTATTAATTACATTCTGGTGGAATGAGTAAATCTGATAATTTTGAAGAAGGTTTATCTACAAACTCTCTGTAAAATATTGTTCTTCCACCAAATAACCATGGTATTTTCCCGAATATTCTAGATGACATTTTATCTATATTTTCATAAACTTTTACTGTTCCTATTTTCTGAATTTTTGATTTAGGTAAAAACTCGCTCACTCCGTATCCACTAACACCAGCTATTACTTCATCCATAAAATTAATTTCAAATGACTTGTAAGTTCCTTTAAGAATACATGCATAAACTGATTCTTCACGTTTGTCAAGAATTATTACTACACGATAACCACCATCAACCTTATATGCAAAACAATCTCCTATTTCGAGTGGTGGGAATTGACGTTTTTTTATATGTCTTTTTCTTGGTGACGCTTTTGGTGTTTCCAAGGACTTCAAAAAACGTACCAAATTTCTTTTCCTCGTTTTCAAATCTGTCTCTGTTGCTTCAAGTTCTCTAAAAAAGTCTATATTTAAGTCGTTTTCTACAATATAACGAACTTTTCCTAATATTTTTTCTGATTGTTCGCAACACATCCATTCAGCTTTTGCAAGTCCAAAATAAACATCATGTAAAATACCATCATCACTATCAAATTCATCAAGGTAATGTTTTAATATTTTATTAGAAATCTCTGGAACTGATTTCCCTTTATCATATTCTTCCATAAACTCTTCATATACTTCACAATACTGATCACTTTGTGCAATGCCCATTCCCCAGTTTCCCATATATTTCCTCCTTGATGTTAAATCTCTTACTCTCCACGTAATTCATTTCTGATTTTTGATGCTATATTTATATAATTTGTAGCATTCTCTGTATTTCCGAATGCCCTTTGAAAAACATTTGCAATAAAATTCGCAATATCCTCTACTGTACTTTCAGTGGATATCAATCCTGCGATTGCCCGTGATTCCTTATCAAATTCATCACTTGGTGCGCCACCTGATAACAAACCATAATAATCTATGGAATCAATATATTTTTTAACTATGTTAAATTTACTCACTACATCACCTTTTCCGTTATATAATTTATAATTTCAACCTACTTAAAAACATCTTTGCTTCTGGTGTGATTTTTAATGTTTCTTTGTAGTTATGTCTAGCTAGGATATTATGCAATTTCCCCACATAACTTGGAGAATAGATTGTTGTTGCTTGTTTATATGCACTCTTAGCAATATCTATTTGATTATGATGTAAAGCAATAACAATTTGAGTAATCGCTTTCCGAAATTCACTATTAATGAAACCTTTTGAAAACTCATCTATTTTATCATAACAAGAATACAATTCTTCTAATTCTTCAGAATACTGAAACGAATCGATATGAAGACGCATCCAACATAAGTCTCCTGATAATTCTTCTTTGTATCCTTTCCCCATTTCACCAAGAGCATTCCATGCCATTAAATATGAATCATATGCCTTTTGATACTTTCTAGATGATTCATATATCTTCCCAATATACAAATAAGAGGTATATGTAGAAAACCATTCATCTGGATATGTTTCCAGCCCGTATTCAATCAACTTTATAGCCTGAGTCGCATTTTTTGTAGGAAACTGAATTGCAGTAGTATAACAATGCTGGCGTTTCCCGAAATTACCACGCACTCTTTTTAATAATTTCTTGTACTCTTCAAAATCCTCATCAGACATTCCCTGTTTGATGATTTTATCTTCAAATTCATCAATTTTCCCCATAACGATTTCCTCTCACTTTATACTTGATGCTTCGTTCAATTAGAAACTGGAAGCAATGCTCTCATTTTCGCAAACAACTCATCTATATTTCCAACAGTAGAATACTTCAAACCAATTGCTTCATCTGGTTCATCACCATCTATATAAATCATATATTCACATTCTTCTTTGTAAAACTGCCATTCATAAAAATAACCCTGATACTTTGCCTGAACATCAAGGCATTTCTCTATATCGTTCCAAGTCACATATAGCGAAACTTTCGTTAATCCCCAATCTTGCAACATGGGTTTTAATTCATCCTTTATATACAAGTGCAACAATTCATTAAAAACTGAAGCTGCCTTTTGCTCTTCTAAATAGTTAGCAATTTTCTTCTTTTTCAGCATTATTCTCATCCTTTGGCAGAAGTATTTTTCTTTTATAGTATCACATCTATATCCTTAAAACAATGTCAGCAGAAAACACAAGGGTTCCTACTGACATCGCTTTTCATTATCGTTCTCTTTCTTCTCTATGTCTTTCTGGTTCTATCTCTTTTTCCCAGTTTCTATCAGGATTGTTGTATTCAGGTTCTGGATAATTTCCATAGTCCCTGTCAGCCCAAAAGCATTGCTTTTCATACTGATAGAAAGATATTCCCTGTTCCTTACAATATCGTTCTACTTCCTGATTGTACTGATAAGCTTTTTCAGCCACATCATATGCTTTATCAAGCTGAAACTCTATTTCTTTCAAACGTTCATTCTTTGAAAGCAAACGTTGGCGTTCTTGTTCCAACTCTCGTTTCATATCCTGATTTTCTTTATATTCTTTAATACTTAGTTTTTTCGTATGGTCACGCTCTGGATCATATCTCTGCAAATCCTTTTCAGGATATCGTTCTTTCATATGCTCGAAGAATCTATCTTGAAACCCTCGAAAATAGTCTTTTCCTTTTTGGTGTTGGCTAACATTAAATGTTTTATCACCATTCTCTTTTACATGTATTGGCAACATGGAAGTATGCATGTGAGGAAGTCCTTTTTCGTCAAAATGAATTCTGGAATCCACCACATGAAAAGTAGGATATTCTTCTTTCAAAAATTCCAACCCATTTCTGAAGTATTCCACTTGTTCCTCTCTGGTCATAGAAGATATTAAATCGTGACTGGCAGACATCACGAAACATGACAATACCTTTGTGGCATTCCTGTCTGAAGTTGTGTCCACATTAAACCTGCCACTAATATCTTCTTTCTCTTTATATGCTTTGACGTAGGATTTGAAAGTCTTATATTCATCTTTCATATCGTCATGCTCAAGTATAATATTCCTGTCAGACTTGGCTGGGTCATAATTTACTTTCGCCAAATCCTTTACGTGCAAAGTTCTTTCCTGTTCTCTCTCTACAGCATTTGCGTCCGTGCAATTGTAATTTGCACAAGTCATGATTGCTATGTTGATTAAATCAACTCCTTTATATAATTTCATTACAGGTTACACCTGTACTATAATTATATAATTTTCAATCACCCGAACGCAATGTTTCGATAGAGAACCCACTCTGTCGAAAGTATTCGACGTGGGCAGGGGAAATCCCCTTGACCCCTTTTGTAGTTCACATTTTGTTCAGATTCCATCTATTGATTCTAAAATTTTCCTGTTATAAAATTATATTAGAAGGCAACAGAAGAAAGCCTGCCAGTGCAATTCTGGTCAAGTGATTGATTTCTTCATCTAGTACAGAGTGTCAAAATCTACACTTTTTACATACAAAATAAGGCAAGAGTTTTATGCTATAGGGTCTCTTGTAGCAGGTTGCAAATCCTGTCAAGTCTTTCAACCCATGGGTGTGAGGAGCCGCTGCAGAAAGTCCTCGGCATTATGCGCCAGTGTCTATAATGGCGCATTGTGCCTCAGTGTGATGTTACAACAAGAACACACAATAATAAAAAAGTTTGGGGTGGATACTGGAACAGGAACATACATATAAAAAGCAATGAGCCAGTTGAGCAAAGTTCAAATGAACGGTATGTATGCACGGGAATGAAAAATCCGTGAACGAATGGAACAAACAGAAACTACACTCAACCGACGGAAGTTGGTAGTGCATAAAATGAGTTTTTCTCTTTTTTCGAAAAGACGGGAAAACTCTGTACATTTCTAGCCTAACTTCTGGAAGGTTGATGTTTGGAACATATGATTATACAAACGAAAAGCTTTCTGCTAAAACAAAACAGAAAGCTTTTTTGATTTTAGATTTTCCATATGATTTCGATATCACCGTTATGTGAAATCAAGATTTTTTCAATCATTTGCTGACACATGCTTTTTTTCATGTCTGTTGTTAATCTGCTGTAAACAAGTGGAAGTCTATCACTGATTCTTAGACGTTCTGTTGTTCTTGTATTCATGAATTCAGAAAGTTGAATTTCATTGATTTTTTGCTGGAGTTCTTCAATCCTTTTGTGAACTCTTTTGGCACTGTCGCCACCTTCGGCAACAAGATCAATAAGGTTATCCATCTTTTTTTGGTATTCTTCAATCTGACTTATCTTTTTCTTATCTTTTTTAATTTCCAACATAATATCAACAGCAATTTTATCCAACTCTTTCTGCATTTCTACTGCAACAGCATTTTGAATATCTTCAAATCGAACTCCCTTGAAAGAAACATCACATGTTTTTAATCCATATCGTCCATAGCAAGCAAGGTAAGGTCTGCCGTTGGTAGATTTACTGTAGCTTTTTACAGCATATCCACATTCCTTACATTTGAGAAGTCCTGATAATTCCTGCAAGCTACTTTCGGCGTTGGAACGTTTTATCTGTTCGTTCTGTTCCAAACGTTCCTGAACCATGATAAATGTCTTGCTGTCTACCTGACCTGCAAAATTGGTAAGATACACGCTTTGTTCTTCCAATGTGCTATACTTTCGCACATTGCCGTTGCCTGGTTTCTTGCCTACGATATGACAACTAGTTTCCCCTGTCCATTCTCCGTCGTTCAAAAATTGAATCTTTCTGATTTCATAGTATTTACGAAGTCTTTCATCTGCAACAGCATAGACAGGAGACTGAAGCATTCTGGCAATAGATACATTATCCCATGAGCCATTTTCTCGTCTGCTTTTAAATCCTTGTTCTATCAAGTCATTTGCAAGTTGTCGCAATGAGGTATTTGGTAAGTTAGCATATTGCTTGAAACAATAACGTACAACCTCCATTTCTTTTTCATTTACTTCTAAGGTTGGTTTATTATCTTCAGTTCTGGCATTATTGAATCCATATGGTGCAGGTCCTCCTGCCCATCTGCCGTCTTTTCGGATTCGACTATAATAATTATCCTTGACACGTTCCTGAATACTTTCTCGCTCCATCTGGGCAAATACAATCAAAATTCCCATCATAGCTCTGCCCATCGGTGAACTTGTATCGAAATTTTCATTTACCGATATGAAATCGGTCTTGTGTTCCTGCATGATAGAGTACAGATTATAGAAGTCCGTAATATTTCTGCTGATACGGTCTAATCGGTAGACAATAACCTTACTGATTTTTCCTGCCTTTATATCTAGGATTAATCGTTCCAAGTCTGGTCGGTCAGTATTCTTCCCTGAATAGCCTTTGTCTTTATATGTTTCTATAACTCCATCAGAAAGTCCTTTGCATTTTTCGATTTGAGTTTCGATGGATATACTGTCTTTTTTATCTAGACTTTGTCTTGCGTAGATTGCTGTTTTTCTCACTTGTAATATCCTCCTTAAATTTTATTGATTCAAGAATCCTAAGGTAAAGCTGTATTTTCTCTTCCTTTGTGATATTCCTGTATGTATTTTTGACCAAATAAGCACCTCGTAAAAAAAAGGTTCTTATTATCATTAATACACGGGAAGTTCGAATTATACAACAAATCCGAGAAAATATTTTCTTTACTTATATAACAAGTGTATCAACATCCCACTGTATCGTGTGATATCCACAAGCCTTCGCATTTGTAATTACCTCATTGTCATAATCTCCATATGGCGGACGGAACAAATCCATTTCTACTCCTGTCAGTTCCTTCACCTTGTCGTGTACCTTTATCAGTTCAGATTGACAGTCGCTATCGGTCAACTGACTCATGTTCTTGTGGTTCTCACTGTGATTGCCGAGGTCATGCCCTGCCTCACAAATGCGTTTTACATCATCCGGGAATTTTGCCACCCACTCACCGGTCATGAAAAATGTAACACGTACATCGTATTCTTTTAAAATATCAAGGATATGTTGGGTATCTTCATTCCCCCACGCTGCGTCAAAGCTCAGTGCCACCTTCTTCTCATCTGTTTCTACAGAATAAATAGGGAGTTCCTTGCCGTTCACGGTATTCGTCACCGAAACAGTCTTAGAAACTCCCAAACATGCCACCAGAATTACAACAGCGCATAATCCCAGTGCTTTTATTTTTCGTTTGATTTTTTCCTTCATACGATTGCTCCAAATATGGTCTCGTATAAGTATATGACAGTAAGGGGGTTGCTAATACAAAAATAGGGTTTGATATAATCCTCTTGTGTTATTATTCTTATTATTTTGTTTTAATTATTTCGATAGCTATCTGATTTTCATACTCACAATTTGAATTCAATGATATTAAATCTGATTGCTTCTCTATATCTTCTACAATGCCTTTTCTTGATGGCAATAAAGACCATGGTTCGATGCACACATACGGAGCATCGGTTTTTGGCATGTTAACTCAACCTCCTTCTATCGGATGTTTAAGAGACTTGAAAAGGTCACCCCAAGTGAGTGGAGAGAAATGCAACGAAACAAACAATAAATGTAACATTTCTGTGTTTGTTTTTATACTTTTCCCTTCCGTCTCCACAGAATAAAAATCAAGACCAGAAGCTTATTTAAAAGTTTTCTGGTCTTTCATATTTTTCACCCTAAAATTCCAAACTGTCCGGATTCAAAAGGAAATATTTCATACCCATTATAACAAAGCCATCCTCGTTACGCCAAGGTTTCGTTGTTCCATTGACAATAACAATTTTCTTGAAAGAATCCGATATATTACGAAGCGAATGAAACTCTTGTACCTGCTTGTCCTCTGAAGACATATCATATGCAACTTGTATATAATATCTTTGGCTACCTTGATTTACGACAAAATCAACTTCTAGTTGTTTTCGTATTCTTTTTCCCGCATCGTCTTGCGCAAATATATCTACTATTCCCACATCAACATTGTAACCTCGAATGAGTAACTCATTGTAAACTACATTCTCCATGATATGGGTAGGCTCTTGTTGTCTGAAATTCAACCTTGCATTGCGAAGTCCTATATCAGTAAAATAATACTTTAAATTGGCCCCAATATACTTTCTTCCTTTAATATCGTAACGGTTTGCCTTTGAAATCAAGAATGCATCCGCAAGATAATTAATATGATTTGATATTGTTTTGTTAGAATAACTTATCTTCCGCTCACTTGCATAAGTGTTTGAAATCTTTGTTGGATTGGTAGGTGCCCCTATAACAGAAGCAAGAATATCTACCAGTGTTCCAAGTTCATCAATATTTTGAATGTGGTTTCTCTCAACAACATCTTTTAGATACACATTCGTAAAAATATTCTTCAAGTATTCTGCCTTTTGACGTTCGGTTTGAAAACTTGCTACTTGCGGCAGTCCACCATAAATCATATATTCGTTCCATGCATCGTCATAGTCGCCCTCATAAGCTGAATAAAATTCCGCAAAAGACAAAGGATAAATGCGAATTTCATCCCCTCTACCTCTAAACTCCGTTACAATATCGCTCGATAAAAACTTAGAATTACTGCCCGTTACATATACATCAATATTACTCATTCGAAGTAAACTGTTTAGAACCTCTTCAAATCTTGGCATGAATTGTACTTCATCCAAAAGCAAATAATACCTACCTTCGTCTTTCATAACATTCTTAATATAACGATAGCACTCTTTCGGATTACGTAATTCTTCATTTTCAATACCATCAAGAGCAATTTCTATTATGTGTTCTGCATCAATTCCCGAATTAAGTAAATAACGCTTGAACAATGTAAACAATAAGTATGATTTACCACATCTACGGATACCGGTAATAATCTTGATCATTCCATTGTCTTTTTTCAATACTAACTGCTGCAAGTAACCATTTCGTTGGATTTCCATGTTTTCACTTCCTTTTTTTGTGCATTTGCACACTTTTTAGTAATGACATTGTATCATGAACAGAAAATTCTTTCAACAATCCATTACTAATTTATGTGCAAATATATGATTTTATGTACTCGTCCGATACAATTTTTTAACGGTAGCAATTGCCTTTCTCTCATATTTTCTTCATTTTTTGTAGCCCGAGTTACCATCACCCCACGCCGCATCGAAACTCAGCGCCACCTTCTTCTCATCTGTTTCCACAGAATAAATAGGGAGTTCCTTGCCATTTACGGTGTTCGTCACCGTAACGACCTTAGAAACTCCCAAACATGCCACTAGAATTACGAGTGCGCATAATCCCAGTGCTTTTATTTTTCGTTTGATTTTCTCCTTCATACGACTGCTCCAAATATGGTCTCGTATAAGTATATGAAGGAAAATCACAAGTTAACACAAATATGGGAAGTCTTATCAACTTCCCACGCTTTAATGTTCATCTCTTCTCGGATTGCTTACCGAAAGTTAATGGAGACCTTCTTTAATTACATTTTTTGTCCTAACAATATTCCTTAACATAATCCGCAAAAAAAGGTAATGCCAATGAAATATACGCTTGTCTTCCTTCCAAAATACCTCTTTTTAGCAGTCTGTCTCTATACATAGAGTAATTACCGGAACGTGCTCCCATGAGTCTGAGTACTTCTTCTCGCTTATATTCATCCTTATCTAGAAGAAGACCTACCAAAAATCTATCTGCTTCTGTCATTTCTTCCCATATCTTTTCATAAGAATATGCAAACAATTCTGCCTTAAGTTCTGGTATAAGATGTTCTAAACTCTCGTCACTGCTCTTTTTAAAATATAATGCACCTAGCTTTTGGAATGCATAGGCATATCCCTTGGTACATTTTGCCATGCCCAGTGCTTCTTCATGCTCAATGTTGAGCTTTTGTTTATACATTTCAGACATTCTCGCCATATTAAGCGGTTCCGTCTTTATCGTTGTTCCCCTCCTAAAAAACGTAAGGTTCTTGACATTACTAACCTCCTGTATATTTTCATAGAGGCCTGTACAAACGAGGTATACTGGATTGTTTGCCCTAAGCCATCTTCCGTACTCAGAAGCGAACTTTATCATTTCCGTTGTTTTTGACACCTCATCAATTCCGACAAGTATCTTCTTTCCCTTTTCCCTCGCTTGCTGAAGCATTGACTCTATTTCAACACCTATGTCAAAGAAATCATTCTCCTGCTCGGAAGCATATCCAAGACCTCCTCCTGTACCAAACACAGTTGCTGATATATTCAAACTGCGATTCTTTGTATCACTCTTACCAAAACCCTCTTTATGAAGCATCGCCGCTATTTGTCCCAACATATCTCTCGCAGGATTCAAATCAAAAACTAACCAACCTTTTTCTTTGTTGAATTCACTTCTCAACTCTTCCTCTATTTTAGCAAGAATAACAGTTTTTCCAGAGCCTCGGACACCTGTAATCTTGTATACAGCCTCAGACGGACTCTCATAACTAAAATTTTCCAAAATCTCATCTGTCTTATTTGTAGCGATATAAGTATACTCTGGCGCTTTACTAAATGTGGTTGTAAATGGATTCTGCATATTACCACTCCTTTTATACTTTTAGTTTGATAACTCTTTATACTTTTTGTTTTTCTTTATAACTCTTTATACTTTTTGTTTTATTTTATAACTCTTTATACTTTTTGTCAAATAAAGTCTCGTATAAATGTATGAAAGTTCTTCCTACTTCATTCCCAAAGAGTTGTTCAGCATCAGCGTACTATATAAGAACAGCACATCTGCATTCTCAAAATCCACATACTCACCCAACATATCACTTGAAACATAGCGCAGATCCACCAGCACAATCTCCGAATACCCTGACATCAATAGTGGCGCGATACTGGAACCAAATGAATCTCGGAATAGAATCAAGCGTTTTCCTTCCGTATTCTCCGGATCTCTCATGGTAATAATCGGCTGGTTTCCGGACAGGAACATTTCATATGCATCCTTGCTCTTTGCCTTATCCATGTCATACACAGCCTTCGCGCCTTCCACTTCTACTCGCTCCAGAACATCATTTGTAAGATATGAGATGGTATCTGGCTTACAAACCAATGCAGACTGTCCCACATATACACCGTTAAAAGGAATATCTAACTTCTCCACCTTATAATCTTGCGTGAACTTCGCGCCCATTTCACTTGTGATTCGCTCAGCGACATCTGTCAGATTCTCCTGTCTCCAGTGGGTATCTGTCTTATAATAATCGTGTGCCGAAAGCAAATCCGCAATCTCAATATATTTCGCAAAATCCATACCCTGCTTCATATATTCTGTAAATGCATCATAATCCAATGAGAGATATCCGTTCGGTTCTGCCAGATATCGATTCTTATCCGGAATCATGGCAAAATACACCTTACTATCCTTCAAATATGTTTCCTTAACTTTTGTAAATACCCGAACCGCATGGTCAAGCATCTTCTCCTTCATCGGATACTCCAACTTAGATAGATGTCCATCCGCCGTATAGATTCCATTGTTGTCCTTCTGCACGAATATACCTGTTTTCACATATGCTTTCACTCTTCTCCATGTATCTCGCATTGGAAAAGCATCCACTGCATACTCTTCGAATTCTGATGAGAACTTTCCACTAAGTACGCTCTCCGCCGTAACCTCCGGAAACTTTGCAAGAACTCTTCGCTCTGACTCTGAATAATCTGCCTTCTCTCCAAAGGCATTCCATACAGACATTCCTAGGAAGAAGGCTGCTATCAAACATACTGTTACATAATTCTTTCTCTTCATTCTACCATCCCTCCTTAAAACCGAAAATACAGGAATGGATTAAAAGAACCATCCACCAAATATGCTGTGATGACTACGAGTAACAATAATAAAATAATTGGTTCTACATACTGCGACACCTTACACTTAGATACAAGCTTCTTAGGAATCGGTGTTGCACCGAGTATCGCAAGCACGAATATTACTGCGTAACTTCTCAAACAATATATTGCCTCTGCGGAAACAATCGGTAGATTGCCACTTCCAAACAATCCGCCAATATCGGTTATCACTTGTGACAGAGACGTTGCATTAAATATCACAAAACTAATCACCACCAAAAGTAATACATAGACGTGCGAAAGTGCTTTGGAACGTTCCAAATATTTTAACAGAAATGTCTTCTCTATCACAAGAAGCACTGCAAAGTACAGTCCCCAGACAATAAAGTTCCACGCTGCCCCATGCCAAAATCCGGTTAACATCCACACCACCAAGATATTAAATAAGCGTCTTGCTGTTTTTACTCTCGAACCGCCCATCGGAATGTACACATAATCTCGGAACCAGTTCCCGAGTGAGATATGCCATCTTCTCCAAAACTCAGTAATGCTCTTAGAGATATAAGGGTAATTGAAGTTCTCCATAAACTCGAATCCAAAGATTTTCCCAAGTCCAATCGCCATATCGCTATATCCCGAAAAGTCAAAATAGATATGAAGCGAAAATGCAATCGCATACATCCAGTAAAACAGTACGCTCTTGTCATTCGATGTCCGGAATGTCTCGCAGATTTCTCCCAGAACATTTGCAATCAGAATCTTTTTAGAGAGACCAAACACGAATCTACGAATACCCAGTGCCACCTTATCAATGCTGTGTTCTCGACTTTCCAGTTGCACTGCCACATCCTTGTAGCGCACAATTGGTCCCGCAATCAGCTGTGGAAACATAGAGATATACGTTGCCAAATGTATCAGATTTTTCTGTGCATTTACATCTCCGCGATATACATCAATGTTATAGCTGAGAATCTGGAATGTATAGAAACTGATTCCGATTGGAAGTCCTATTCGAAGTAACGGAATCGAAAGTCCCGTGACTCTATTGATATTATCGATAAAGAAATCGGTATATTTAAAGTATCCCAATGCCCCTAGAAAACTGATCAGCGCAATGATTAGATACAACCTTTTGTGTTTTGCGTCCTTCTCCATAAGAATACCAAGCACATAACCAATTACAATCGTTGCAGACATCAAAATAACGAGTCTTGGTTCTCCCCACGCGTAGAAGAAAAGACTCGAAATCAATAATATGATATTTTTAAAATGCCTTGGTACTAGAAAATACAAGACTAGTACGCAAGGCAAAAAATAATACAAAAATGATATACTAGAAAATAACAATTTTATTCTCCCGGTTGTTCTTCAAATTTCTTAGGACTCATTAAGAAAAATACTGTGTTCCCTTCGCTCTCTACAGTAAGCTCCTCTGCTTCTGTACAGATGTTCCAACGAAGATTTGCATTGTCTTTCAAAGTTGACACGAATGCATCTACATCTGCTCCGTCTTCCAATACAAAAATATAACCTACAAATGGAATGGTTCCCATCATTGGTCCGAACATGCAGCCTTCCTTAAATCCGGTAATCTCAGCATTATCAAATCCTGACAAAAGTCCTGGTTCGATTGGATTCGCACCACCCATGAATGGAATGATTTCATTTCCAATGATACGTTCCGCAATCTCTTGCGCTGTTCCTTCTGGATTATCCTTGAATTCATTTAATAAGATTGCACCAACTGTTTGCGCTTCTTCCTTCTTATCATCCTCTTTTGTTGTTCCGCAAGCCACCATGCTAAGCAGCATAATAGTTGCTAATAATAATGCAAAAATTCTTTTCACTTGTTCATTCTCCTTTTTATTTACTGACGACATTCTAACATATAATGCCGGTCTGCGCAATGAATTATCATTTGCATATTTTTACCATTTTACCTGTCTTCAATCTGTGCTTCCGATAATCTTCTATAAACCGTCATCCGCATAGTCAGATAACACGCGAGTCCACCAAGCACATTGGATATTGGTTCAGCCATGAATACACCTTTTACACCAAAACCGACCATTGGCAAAATCAAGGTCAACGGCACTACAATAATCGCCTTGCGAAGTAGCGAAAAAAATATCGAGTGCTTGGCATCTCCGAGAGCCTGAAATGTAGATTGTCCTGCAAACTGGAGTGCCATGAATACAAAACCAAAGAAATAGATTCGAAGCATTCCAATTCCCGTATCAATCATATGTAAGTCATCTGAAAAAATGCCGAACCAAAATCTCGGAAACAGTACAACAAGTACCCATGCACCAAACGTATATGCTGCTCCAATAAAAGTATTGAATCGAATACCCGCCTTAACTCTGGTGTATTTCTTCGCACCATAGTTAAAACTGATGACCGGTTGTGCCCCATTCACAATTCCGCTGACCGGAAGAGAAAAAATCTCTCGAACAGAATTCGCCACCGTCATAATTCCAACATAAACATCGCCACCGTAACTCTGCAGTGTAGAATTGCAAACTATCTGCACCAAACAGTTTGTCCCCTGCATGATGAAATTCGCCATTCCAAGTCTGAAGATGTCTTTTGTAATCCCTTTTTGAATTCTAATATGACCAACCCTTAACGGTATAATTGCCTTTTTACCAAACAAAAAGTTTAAAACCCATACCACTGAAATACCCTGACTGATAATGGTTGCAAGTGCTGCCCCTGCCACACCCATATCCAAAGCAAAGATAAATACAGGGTCCAAAACGATATTAACAGTTGCACCAATTACAGTAGAGAGCATACCAATTCTCGGAAACCCTTGAGCATTGATATAACCATTCATTCCAATCGAAATCATAGAGAATATGGTTCCGATAAGGTAAACCTTAAGATACTCATTTGCATAAACATAAGATGCTTCACTCGCACCGAATGCGAACAAAATCGGTCTGCGGAAAATATAGCACGTAGCCGTCAAAACCACAGAACAAATCAGTAACAGTGCAAACGAATTGCCCAGAATCTTGCCTGCCTTCTCGGTTTCCTTCGCTCCACGTTCCATCGAAAACAATGGAACGCCGCCCATCCCGAATAAGGCTGTAAACGCCATAATCAACGTGACAATCGGAAATGTCAAACCGACACCGGTTAATGCCATACTGTTGCCAGCTCCCATGTGACCAAGATAGATTCTGTCCACCACGTTATAGAGAAGCTGTACTAACTGTGCAATTGTCAAAGGAACGGCCTGTGCGACAATGCGCTTCCACACAGGGCCTTGTGAAAAATCATTCTTGTCTTTCATATCGAAGTCTCCCACATTCTCTAACAGAATTTCTTGTTTAAAACACTACCCACTCACTCTCTTCTGCAGTCGGCTCTACAATGGCCATTTGTTTGTATTGAACTTCCCCCGAGGTTAAAACAAATTCCCCATCATGATATTTTTGCTCAGCATTTGCTAATGCTTCTTCTGCACTATTAGCCATAACTTCAAACTCTTCAACTATTGTCTCTTCAATTGCAATCTTATATGTTGTCATTAAATCACCCTTATTTTATTATTTCCAATCTTTTAATTTCCCCTATTATACCATCTATATAATTGTGGTTCAATCAAGAGATAGGCTTATTTTTTCATTCTTTATCTTATATGTTTGTTTTTCTTGTATTTCCACTAATCATTTCTAAAACATCTTCCCAAATAGATTCTCTAATTTCCTCCGTAATATTCTGAACACCTGCGTACTGAACCTTTCTTAGAATATTACTAGAATAAACATCTGCAAACTTTGGATACTTATTTATAAACTTTATCACTTCTTTTTCATCATTAGAAAAATCCATAATAATATTAAATTTTTCTTGTGTCATCCCTACTGGCTGTTGATACACTCCTTTGATAAACAAAAATTGTTTCATGATCAATCTTCCCTCCCGCATAAAAAATCTTCTTTTTTACAATATACAATATAGTGCATTTATTCACAATATTTATTTGTTTTTCTTGCTCTTATAATGGAACTAACAAAATTGAGGAGTTATTTTATGATAAATTACGAACCTTTATGGGAAACAATGAGAAAAAAGGGTATAACACAATACCGACTACTCAAATGTGGTCTGGATAACAGAACTCTAGATACTCTGCGTAAAAACAACAATATCACATTACTTACTTTGGAAAAACTTTGCAAAATGCTAGATTGTACTCCAAATGAGATTGTAAAATTTGATGAATACTAGAAAAGCAACAAACACTCTTGAAAATGTTTGTTGCTTTTTTGTTTACATCCACATCATTTTATTTACAGTACACTTCTATCGCCTTCGCCACGAACTCTGCCGTGCCAGCACCGCCTGCCTTATCTATATTTTCGGTCATGCTTCCGCCGCCCACATACATTTTTCCAAGTCCCGACAGAACCTCCTTTGTGCACGTGTAAAAATGCTCCGTAATATAATCCTGCAATTTTTTCACCTGTTGTTGAACTTCATCACTGCCCGGCTCCATGTGTAACATCTGTCCAAATTCTTCGAATAGAACCATCGTCCTTGCTGCAACTTCGTTCGTTTCCTTAACTGTTCTATCCTTTGTCTTCTCTTCGTACTCCTTATAAGCCTCTGTTTTTCCCCATGAGGCTTTTGCCTGTGCCGCGTATTCATCTAATTGTTTTGTATCAAATGCATCAAAACTCATATTGTTTACGCCTACATCTGTCATTGCTTGAATTATGTTGTAGTCAACCTCCAAATTGTCCCATTCCCTCTTAAATTCCGGATCCTTCAACTGTTCTTGTAAATACTCTCTAAAACTACTCATACGTCCTCACTCTCCTTTATCTTTTACGATACACTTTTCTTTTGCTTATGTCAACAAATTTCTTTTGTTTTGCAATAACGGGCTAATTTTTGTTATAATGACTGTAACAACATGTTTATACAAATGAGGAATCCCCTATGAAGAAACTATTACAATCGCTATCTCGTATCAACTACAAATTATATTTTGCTCTACTCGTTCTTGGTCTGTGTCCAACCATATACACAACGGCTCGAGTATTTTTCCTCGGGCAACTCCCTGGAGAATGGTCCTACTCTATCGCCGGACAACTTTCATGGGTGAATCTGTTTTATGAAATACTAAATGAAGCAATTATTTTACCTTTATTTTTCTTTGTCGGCAATGTAGTTAAAGATAAAAAAGAATTTACAAATCGCATAAAAAGCGGTCTGTTGGTTACGCTGAGTATTTATCTACTTTTCTCTGCTTTTATCATAATTGCAGCAAAACCATTACTTCACATGATGGCAACGGATGTAACAATTATCAACGCCTCTGCTTCATACATCAGAATTGAAAGTATCGCGAACATTTTTACACTCCTCGCGCAATTTACACTAGTAGCCCTTGTTACACTTGGAAAAAGCAAAGCAGTATATATTATGACAGGAATAAAATTACTTCTCTGCCTATTGCTTGATACCTTCCTTGTCTCCACACTACCATTTTCTCTTCAGTTAGGAATCAATGGTATTGGATACACGAATATTCTTGTAAATGCAGTATTATTTTCATCTTCTCTTGCATTGCTCGCCAGAGAAAACATTATCGTGTTCTCAAAAGAAAAACTATCATTTACTTGGATGAAGGAGTTTGTAAAAATCGGCTCTATCTCTGGTTTGGAATCCTTTGTGAGAAATATCGCCTACATGCTGATGATTGTTCGCATGGTAAATATGGTCAGTGAACAAGGTACTTACTGGGTAGCAAACAACTTTATTTGGGGTTGGCTATTGTTGCCAATCACTCAACTTGCGGAACTGATTAAACAAGAGGTTGCCACCAACCATGAAAATGCAAAAAGAAACGCCTCCGGATATTTTGCTATCACAACAGGCGTTTGTATTCTATGGTTCTTGACGATTCCGTTTTGGAAGCCATTCATGACAAATATTTTGGGCTTTTCAGATGTCGAAAAACTCTTTAGAATAGTCATTCTTTTAATTGGTTTTTATGTGTTATATGCTTTCCAAAATGTATTTGATGCCACCTTTTACGGACTCGGAAAAACACAGTATATGCTCTTTGAATCCGCGGTTACGAATAGCATTTACTATGGAATCGCATTTATCCTTTACCTCAGTGGAGCTTGGGTTCCTAGTTTAACCGGAATCGCACTGTTATTTGGTATTGGAAATGCTTTTGATGCAGTAGTTTCCCTTGGTGCATATATCTATCTTCGCAAGAGAATAAAAGACTAACGATTTACTATCTCCTTCACCATCGCTATCTCCCTCGCATACCCTTCATCTTCATTCGGAGTCTCCAAGATAAACGGCTTGCCATACAGCAGCGGATGCGTCACGATTCTCTCAATCGCCTCCATGCCAAGGTTGCCCTCGCCAAGCTTCTCGTGACGGTCCTTATGTGCCGCAAGTGGATTCATGGTGTCATTGAGGTGAAGTGCGCAGAGTCTGTCCAAC
Organism: Faecalimonas sp.; assembly: GCA_045630205.1. Lineage (GTDB taxonomy): Bacteria > Bacillota > Clostridia > Lachnospirales > Lachnospiraceae > Faecalimonas. The sequence goes on from JAZQSP010000100.1 coordinate 29,598, forward strand.
CCTATAATACGGTCAAATTCTGTAAGCACGCCGTCGAGATTATGGACGATGTCATATCCTCCATCCCACACATGGCAGGTATCCAGACACACTCCCACTTTATCTTTTAATTCTACACGGTCAATAATTGCGCGAAGTTCTTCGAATGTTCCGCCGACCTCACTGCCCTTTCCGGCCATGGTTTCCAGAAGAATCGTCGTATGACAATCTTCCCATAAAGTTTCATTGATAGCATCTGCAATCAACTGAATTCCAAGTTCAGTTCCCTGTCCCACATGGGAACCCGGATGAAAATTATAGAAGTTGCCGGGCAGATACTCCATTCTCTGCAAATCATCCTTGAACATATTTTTTGAAAATGCTCGAATATCTTCTTTTGCTGCACACAGATTCATCGTATATGGTGCATGAGCTACAATTTTCCCAAATTCGTGCTCCTGCATCCATGCAAGCAGACGATTAATATCATCGAAGTCCAAGTCTTTTGCCTTGCCACCTCTCGGATTCCTTGTAAAGAATGCAAAGGTATTACCTCCCAATTCTGTTGTTTTCCGTCCCATCGCCTCGAAACCATTTGAGGACGATACGTGATTTCCAATATAAAACATAAGTATGCTCCTATCTTTTTCCTTTGTCGTAGATTTCCCCCAGTGCCCTTGGTGCATGGTTGTGTTTTGAGAAAAACACCAACAATAACAGTGTGAGCACATAAGGGAGTATCATAATAAGATCTGAATAACTACCCGGCAAACCTGCTGCCTGCACGAGCTGATAGCCTCCCGACTTTGCGAATCCAAAGAGCAGGCATGCTGCCAATGTCGGAACAATCTTCCAGTTTCCGAATATTAGTGCCGCTATCGAGAGATAGCCATACCCTACATAGATTCCCGATGAGAAACTTGCGGAAATGGAGTAGGCAAAGCTGATGCCTGCAAGACCCGATAAAGCTCCGGACACAAGAACTGCCGTGAAGCGTATCTTCGCCACATCAATCCCCGCCGCATCTACTGCATGCGGATTATCTCCGCACGCACGAAGCCGGAGACCATATCTTGTTTTATATAAAACATACCACGAAATGATGGCAACTACAACGATAATTACTTCAAATGGATATACACTTTTTCCCAAAACGCTCCATCTCTCAGACACACCTAACACGAACTTATCGGAAGGTGCGCCAAACAGACGACGATTGATTCCTTTTGTAAGCACTGCTGTCAGTGCCATGGCAAGTATATTGATGACTACACCGCTGATTACTTGGTTCGCCTTGAAATTTACGCAAAGGAGACCATGCAGGGCGGCGTAAATCATCCCACCAACCATGGCAAAAAGAATCGCTGCATAATACGGAAGTTGCGACTGATTCCCCAAGGCTTGCGTCAAAAGTACAGATATGAGTGCACCCACAAACGCACCCACTCCCTGAAGACCTTCTAATGCAAGGTTCGTGATTCCACTTCGCTCACTATAGATTCCTCCGATTGCCATCACAAAAAGAGGCAGAGCAAATGTCATACCATCACCGATTATCTTCCCGATCATTTCTCCACCTCCGTTTTCCGTTTATCCGTTGCCCTCTTGATACAATGCCTGATATATACCCTGCATGCACTAAAAAGGAGAATTAAACTGATAATAACCGAAGATAGCTCTGCGTCCAATCCGGCGGTTGAACTCATGTAAGTGCCTCCTTTTCCAATAACAGAGATTAGAAATGAGGCAAACAGTATACCAATCGGATTAGAATTCCCAAGGATTGCTACGGCAATGGAATCATAGCCGGTCGCAGCAAGAACCTTTGGTTGTATGGATGCAAAATATCCAAGGTAGTACGTTGCACCGGCAAGACCTGCCAAGGCACCGGAGACAAACATCGCACTTATCATCGTTTTTCCAACATCCATCCCTGCATACTGTGCTGCCTTTCGATTGAGACCAACTGCCTTTAGTTCATATCCAAAGGTGGTCTTTTTGAAAACAAACTGAATCGCAATCGTAACCACAAGTGCCAATATCATACCAAGCGGAATATCATATCGATATCCACCAAGATCTACATTTGTAAGCGTGAGTCTTGCCGCATCGTTGACTGCCCGTGACTGCCTCGATACCGGGTCCACATAATACATGTTAATGAAAAATGCCACAACATACTGAAGAATATAGTTTATCATAATGGAAGATACAACTTCGTTTATGTTGAATCGGTATTTGAGCCAGCCAATCAGGGCGCCCACGAGTCCACCCGCCACAATAGAAATGATTATCACAAGTGGTTTTGCGACGACGTTATTCAACGAACTGTAACCCACGATGATAGATGAGGCAAATCCACCGGCCAGCATTTGTCCAGAGATGGCGATATTAAATAGTCCCGCTTTCAGCGCCACAGCTACACCAAGTGCCGCAAATATCATCGGCGTCCAATAATTTAGGAAGCTGCAAAAGTCCGTCAGCATGCTCTTCCCACCGGCATATCGAAGTTTCGGTAAGAGCCCGGAGCCTTGCAACAGACTCCCAAAAGCTGCAAACGGGTTCTTTCCGAGAAATGCTATCACAACTCCGGCTACTGTCAGACTGAGTAGCAATGCAATAATTGGAATGAGAATTTCTTCATACTTTTTTACCCATTTCATACGTTTACCACCCCCATCATGTACTGTCCTACCTCGTCGACTGACAGAGATGTTGCGTCTGCATATTTCAGAATCTGTCCGTTATACATAACCGCAATCGTGTCTGCAAGAGCCATAACTTCATCCAGTTCCAATGAAATAAGTAAGATAGCCTTCCCTTTATCCCGCTCTGCAAGTATCTGGTTGTGGATATTATGGATGGCACCGACATCCAGTCCTCGGGTAGGCTGCACACATATGATAAAGGACGAATCCTGCTCCACCTCACGCGCAACAATTGCTTTCTGCTGATTACCGCCACTCATAGAACGAACAATTGTCTGATTACCCCTTGCGCTTCGAATATCATAATTCCTTTGTAGACGCTCAGAAAATGTTTCCACTTCCTGCTGATTTCGAATTCCTTTGCTCGCGTATGGCTCCTGATTGTATTTTTTTAATACCAGATTTTCACACAGTGGAAAATCCAGCACAAGCCCATAACTCTGTCTGTCCTCTGGTATATAGGAGATACCTGACTGAATACGTCCTCGAATCGTTTTGTTCGTAATCTCCTTTCCATTTAACAGGATTTTTCCGAATGATACCTTCTTAAGACCTGCAATTGCATCTGCAAGCTCCACCTGCCCATTCCCCGCAACGCCTGCCACAGCAACAATCTCGCCGCGTCGCACAGTAAATGACACATTCCTTACAACATCAAATTTGTTCTCATCTTTTACCGTCAAATGTTGTACAGAAAGGACTTCCTCCCCGTACTGTGCTCCTGCTTTTTCCCTCTCAAAAGGTACATCTCGCCCTACCATTTTGCTCGCCATCTCTCTGGTTGTAGTCTTGCTTACATCCAACACATCGATAAGTTTTCCCCGGTTTAGAATTGCACAGCGGTCTGCCACTTTTTTTATTTCTTCCAGTTTATGCGTAATTAAAATGACGGTTTTTCCCGCCTCTTTTAGGCCTCTGATGACTTTTAGGAGAAACTCGATTTCCTGCGGCGTCAGTACTGCCGTGGGTTCATCAAATATCAGGATATCGGCATCACGATAAAGCATTTTCAAAATCTCCACGCGCTGCTGTACAGAAACGGAAACATCACAAATGCACTTTGTCGGATCCACTTCCAGCCCATACTCGGAAGACAGCTTCGCTATCTCCTCGTTTGCAGATTTTATATCCACGCATGGAAACAGGCCGAAGAATCGCTTCATCGGCTCTATTCCCATAATAATATTTTCTGCAATCGTGTAATTGGACACCAACTTAAAATGCTGATGAACCATTCCGATATAGAGGCTTGCAGCATAACTTGGAGAGGAAATGATTTCTCGATTTCCTCTCACATAGATTTCGCCCTCATCCGGTTCATACATCCCAAACAGCATGCTCATCAGCGTGGATTTCCCTGCGCCGTTTTCACCGAGAAGTGCATAGACCTCCCCTTTTTTGATCTGAATCGTCACATCATCATTCGCAACAATTCCCGGAAAACGTTTTGTGATATTTCTCATCTCAACGATATATTCTGACATGTCTTATCTCCCTGCCGGAGCAATTTCACCGGTTTTCATTTTTTCAAATGCTTCGTTCAGTTTTGTAATCGTTCCTGCAGACAATTGATGTCTTCCCCCTTCGCTGACAAAGCCTGTAGAATCACTGTCCGCACCGAGCAGATAATTTCCTCCTTGGAAAGTTCCCTCTTTGATTGCATGTAACTGCTTTTCCACATTCATATCCATCACCTTCAGTGCAGAGGTCAGCATCACATTTGCACTGCCATTTGCCCCACTGTCGTACTGGTCAACATCACTTCCGATACAAAATACATTTTTTGCTTCTTTCGCCGCTGTGAGCACACCATTTCCTGAAGCACCGGCTGCCACAAACATCACATCCACACCTTTGTCAATGAGTGCTTTTCCAACCACTTTGCCGGTTGCCTCATCCGAAAAGTTGCCGATATAGTTTCCGCCCACGTTATTACCTGTGCTGTCTTTTCCGGCATAAGATGCCAGTTCTATGAGCTCTGCCTTCGTGCCATACTGGTCGTTCGCATAGTTCACACCCGTTTCAAATCCCTGCTGGTAATTCACATTTGAGGGAAATGCAATTCCATTTACAACAGCAACTTTTCCTGTCTTGGTCTCTAACGCTGCTGTCACCCCTGCAAGGAAACCTGCCTCTTCTTCTCGGAACGTCATAGCATAGATGTTCTCTACACCGTTTTCAATCTCCTTCCCACTCGCATCGGCTGGATTGGAATCTACCAAGATGAACCTTACACCTGGGTTCTCCTGCGCTAAAGTTCCGATGCCCGCAAACTGATACCCACAGCACACAATGACATCATAGTCAGCCACAATATCTGCAACTGCCTGCACTGCCGCCGTAACATCTCCCGACTCCTCTCTGATTGGAGTGACACTCGCCTCCGGATTATCTTTGATAAATGAAAGAATGCCATTGTAAATGTTCTCATTAAAACTTCCGTCATCCACTCCGGAAGGAGAACTTACAATCGCAATCTTCATTCCTGCTTCTGTATTATTATTTCCTCTTGCTCCGCATCCTGTAAGCAAAGGCATAATGAAAAAAAGGCACATCACCGTTGTCAAAAATCGTTTCATAATCGCTTCTCCTTTAAAATAGACTTGTATCTATCTATTTTTCCACAGAAACGCTTATTTCATACATTTGACGCCGGCGTATGTGCCTTAATTGAAAAATATGGCTCTACACAAAATTTTGTGGTAGAGCCATAAACTTACATGTTTTTATAAATATTAATAATAGCCTGTGTAACTAATTTTTTAAAATCAACCGCAACTCGGTCTGCAGTCTCCTGAACCTCCGTGTGTGACAATGGTACATCCAGCATGCCACATCCCAGATTCGTGATGCATGAGATTCCGCATACCTTCATGCCCATATGATTCGCTGCCACTGCCTCCGCTGCTGTGCTCATACCCGCTGCATCTGCACCGAGTATCCTGCACATTTTCACTTCTGTCGGTGTCTCATAATTCGGCCCGCTCAGTTGAATATACACACCTTCCTGAAGCTTGATTCCAAGTTCCTTTGCTGTATCTCTCAGAATCTTCTGAAGGTCCTTTTTATAAATGTCGCTCATATCCGGGAATCGTGCGCCAAGCTCATTGATATTCGGTCCAATCAGCGGTGACGGAACAAAATTCATGATGTGGTCGGTAATCATCATAAAGTCTCCCGCCTGGAAATCATAGTTCAGCCCACCTGCTGCATTTGTCAAAAAGAGTACCTTTGCTCCCAGCATCTTCATAAGGCGCGTCGGCAAAACGACATCCGTCATCGGGTATCCTTCATAGTAATGAACACGTCCTTGCATACACACCACCGGAACACCCTCGATATATCCAAAGATAAAGCGCCCCTTGTGACCTTCCACTGTTGACACCGGAAATCCTTCAATGTCGTTGTAATTGACAGTTGCAACCACATCTATTGATTCACCATAGTCACCTAAGCCAGATCCAAGCACCAGGGCAATTTCTGGCTGGAAGTCAACCTTTTGTCTTACGCTTTCATAACACTTTTGTAGCTTCTCATAAACAGAATTCATAATATCACTTACCTCAATTCTTTAATAGTTACTATTAGTTTATAACCCATTGGCTTTTTCATGTTCAATCAAGAATGTCTTCAACATTGCATCTGAGCGCTGACACAAGGTGCATTACAATATCCGCCTGCGCTTTTTTAATATCCTTACTCTTGCGTTCATAAGCACGAATCGTATTCAACGATACCTCAGACCGTATTGAAAGTTCCTCCTGCGTGAGACCACATCTCTTACGCATAGTCTTTAGTTTGCATTCTTTACTTATAAAATGCATATCTAGCACCTCATATGCTTTTCGTACATCCGCCTCATGTAGCGTATCATATAACCCCAAAAGCTCGTCATAAGATACTACTTCCAAAATATCGCGAAAACTTCGTCTAGAATACCATTGATAATGTGCCAGTATCCATCCCACCCAATATACATCCGAACGATGATAGGATTCCATAACACTTTGTTTTGTTTGAGCACCACAGGTTCGCTCTATCACCTCTGCAAAAAGCTCCAAACCACTTCTTCCTGCAATGTACTTCGGATTGCCTTCTTCAACCTGTTCCGCGATTTCTGACTGAATAAAAAGTTGAAGAAACTCTCTACCGTCATAACCAAATTCTAGCACAGCACCATGCAGCATATTTCCAAGAGTTTTTGCAGCTTTACTCAAATATGTGGGATTGTAAGCGTGAATCGTCATTCTTCATATCCTCCCTTATAATGTCTAACACGAACAAATCTTCTCGAAGCATAGCAAGATTCTTCTTGCACTGCTGATAATCCGCGCGTGCCTTTTCGTCTCTCTGCATGCGCTTGAAATAATATTCTCTGTAATCTGCAATCTCATACTTCACAAATTCAATTTGTTCAAATGCTTTTGGCGAAAGCAAAACAATTTGCTCACCTATTTTACCGAGTTGCATTGCTTCGTTAAGATCCCGAACGGAAATAACATTGTTAACAAAATCTTCTGCGAATGAGAAGTAGGAATCATCAGCTCTATAGCCAATCATCACATCGACATCCTTCTTTTCCGGTAAAAAATGTGTAAGTAAATACTCTCTTGCAGCTGCTCCGACATTGTTATTAATATCGAATTTACGATTGACAAGCAGTATTGCAAGCCAATTAAGAATGTTGAAATTATCTTTGGTCAGATGCATCACATTTAAACCTTCCGTATGAAGAACATACTCATTGGCATAACCGTCCTTTTTTATCGGACAAGCCCATTCCTTTGCAAGCTCTATATCTTCGGTGCAGTAAAATCCCTGTCCGTAGTCGTTATATGTTTTTCCAATCCCGCATTTTGGCACTTCAACAATCTGCCCCGAACCATGGTAGATAATCATATCTTTTTTCATAACAGCCTCCAAAACTAATACTGCAGTATTACTTCTTGATTATAATACTACAGTATTGGTTTTGTCAATATAATCTTACTTACACCTGTCTACTCTTTGGTCCCACCGCCTCAGACCTCACATTATGTGTCTCGTTCATACTATCACCTCATGGTTAGTATAACCTGAAAGGATGAGAGTATTCTTCTTTCCAAAAGCACCCCCCACAACCTTCTTGCATACATTATTTGTAAAGGAGGTGAATTCTATGTCTATCGTAAACTGTGGAAAAAGACGAGACTGCTCTGGCATTGCCCTTGTCGCAAGTTTAATTATCGGTATTATCGCCGCATTTTTGCAAATCACAGCTGTGATTACTTTAACACCGATATTTTTTACTATTGCATTAGGTATCGCCATTGTTTACCTCGCAGTAACACTCCTCGCTGCCTCACTCGCTCAAGAAACTACTGAATGTAACGGATGCTGTACTTCTCTGAATGCCGTCCTAATCGGCATCTTGGGTACAATTCTGTTTTCAGTGATTCTACTCGCTGTTACGTTTGCAGCAACAAGCGTAATCGGTGCGATTGTGGTCGGCGCCCTCTTTTTCTTTTTCTCACTTCTGATAACAAATACTGCATGCCTTGCAAAATGTCTTGCAAGCTGTGGTAATTAAACAAGAGGCACCTTTTAACAGGTGCCCCTACATAATGTTTACAGTCTCTTCTCAAATTTTCCCACTACTCTACTGCCTTCGTTCAGCACCACAAACGCCCACAACATCTCTATTGCAAATTGTTTGTTTAAGTACTTTTTCATTCTCACATCATTCCTTCTCTTCCGATGTCTCTAAACATTTTTGAATCGCCTCGTTCAGCGACAGCATTCTGTCATCCAACTGAGAAACCATCTCTGCACAGGATTTCAAATCTTCACTGATGTACGCCGGTGCATGACCTTCAAATTTGTAATAAATCTTATGCTCCAGACTCGCCCAAAAATCCATTGCTATCGTTCGAATCTGAATCTCCACCTTGGTCTGAACAACACTGTCTGACAAAAAAACAGGTACCGATACCAACATATGAAAGCTTTTGTATCCACTTTCCTTTGGATTCTTTATGTAATCCTTAATAGAAATAACCTTCAGGTCACTCTGATTGCCAATCATACTCGCCAGTCTATAAATATCGGATGTAAAGGAACAAATGAGTCTCACTCCCGCGATATCATTGATGTACTTTACCATGTTCTCTACAGAGGTTTCATACCCATATCGTTTTAATTTCTTAACAATACTTTCCGGTGTCTTAATTCTTGTCTTAATGTGCTCTATCGGATTATACTGATGAACGTGTTGAAATTCATCATTTAATATCTCCAATTTTGTCTCTACTTCTTTGAGGGCTGCGTTGTAAAGAAACATAATCGTCTTCCAGCTATCCACATCCTCATAATTCTTAATTGCATTCTGCATGAAACTTTCTCTCCTAATTTTCATCGGGTAGTAAACCTACTGACCCACATACATCAGTATTATATCATATTGGGATAATCCTGTCATACATTTCATAAAACTTTTAGAAAACAATCTCCATTTTCGTACCTGCTCCAATTTCACTTTCCATGCGAATCTGAGCATGATGAAAAATAGCTGCATGCTTCACAATAGATAACCCCAGACCTGTTCCCCCGGTTTCCTTTGAATGACTCTTATCCACCCGATAAAATCGTTCAAACACACGCTCCTGCTGGTCTTTTGGAATTCCGATTCCGGTATCTTCAATGATTACTTTAATACCCTCCGGCGCATTTTCAATCCCAATCTTCACTTTCCCATTCGGTACATTATACTTGATTGCATTTTCGCAGAGATTAAAAATCATCTCATCCAGCATCTGCTTTACACCATAATACCTTATCGATTCTCCATACAATTCCACACTCACGTTTCTCTTCTCTGCAGACATCACAAGGCGTTCCACAATATCCTGACACATCTCGTACAAGTCCACTTCCTCACGCTCTACTTCCACACTGTCTTCGTCAAGTCTTGATAATTTAATAATATCATCAATCAATGTAATCATTCGGCTTGCTTCTTTGTAAATGCGTTCAGAAAACACAATCATATCCTCACGATTTACCATGCCGCTTTTCATAATTTCTGCATATCCCGAAATAGAAGTAAGCGGTGTCTTCAGCTCATGTGATACATTCGCCGAGAACTCTTTTCGCATTTTCACAATTTCATCTTCTACACGATTCGTCAAATCATTCCCCATAATTTTCTCCCATACGATATCCAACGCCACGAACAGTTTCAATCATGTCGCCCGCGCTTCCTAACTTCTGTCTGAGTGTTCGAATATGGACATCTACCGTTCTTGTTTCACCGGTAAACTCATATCCCCAGATTTCTTCCAACAGTCTGTCACGTGTTAACACTGTTTTTCTGTATTTCATCAGCTTCCTAAGCAGCTCGAACTCTTTATAAGTGAGTGTAATCGGCTGGTTATCTACAAAAACCTCGTGACATTTTAAGTCCATTCTCAAATTACGAATTACATACTCTTCCACTTCCTGATTCTGCCTTGTTCTTCGAAGTACTGCCTTGATACGTGACACTAACTCCATCATACCAAATGGCTTTGCCACATAATCGTCTGCTCCTGCATCGAGTCCAATGACTTTATCGTATTCATTTCCTTTTGCAGTCACCATAATCACCGGAATCTGCTTTGTCTTTGAGGATTCCTTCAGTTTTTTCAAAATGTGGAGCCCATCCTCTCCCGGGAGCATGATGTCTAGAAGAACAAGCTCCGGTATCTCATCTTCCAAAGCCTTCATAAAACTTTTACCATCGCCAAAACCGCGAGCATTCATTCCCGTTGCATTCAACGTATATACAACTAATTCTCGAATATTGCCATCATCTTCTACACAAAAAATCATCTTAATTTCTCCATTTGTATTTTTTGATTTATTCTTTTAGTATAAACTCATTATCAATATAGACGCAACATGTAAAATGTAAAATCGCTTTTTTGTTAAAATTATGTAAAAATAGACCCTCGCTAATACAAATCAGCAAGGGCCTATCTCAGGTTTTTATAAATCTAATTTCATATCGCCGTATTTAATCCATTTTTTCTTTCTCATAAATTCTGAGATTAGAAGCGTCACGATTGCCGGTAAAATCACCTGAATAAGCAGAATCTTCACGAGAAGAATTCCCGGTGTCTCTGTTCCAATCATCGTCTGCCATGTCATAATCTGTCCGACAAGTCCCGCTGTTCCCATACCGGAACCGGTCGCTTTGTTTGTCATGCGGAACACCATCGTACCCACCGGACCTAGAATTGCGCTGGATAAAATAGCAGGAAGCCAGATGATTGGTTTCTTCACGATATTCGGAACTTGAAGCATGGATGTTCCGATTCCCTGTGCAAGAAGTCCTCCGACTTTATTTTCACGATAACTTGCCACTGCAAATCCAACCATATTACAACAGCATCCAACGGTTGCAGCACCTGCTGCCAATCCTGAAAGATTCAAAATAACACCTAGAGCCGCGGAACTAATTGGCAATGTCAGAATCATACCCATCAATACAGATACAATTATTCCCATAAGGAACGGCTGTTGTTCTGTTCCCCAATTAATCATCTCTCCAAGCATTGTCATGAATTTTGAAATCGGTGGTCCAAGAATAACACCAACTACAGAACCTGCTCCAATCGTTACAAGTGGTGTTACAATAATATCTACCTTGGTTTTTCCAGAGAATAAATGACCTACCTCAATACCTATGTAGGCTGCTAAGAAGGCACCAAGCGGTTCGCCCGGACCGGCAAACACCATTGCCCCATCCACAAGTACAGCACCTGCTAATATCTTACTTGCAAAAGCACCAACCATACCCGCTGTTGCTGCAGAGAGAACTACCAACGAACTCTCTTTGAATTTGTATGCAACACCGACACCGATACCGGCTCCTGTAAGAGCTGCTGCCACTTTACCAACTACAAAAATAAGATTACCGACATTTCCTCCAATCAGTGTACCTATCTGCTGAATAATGGTTCCGATAATCAGTGTAGCAAAAAGTCCATGTGCCATCCCTGCCAGACCTTCTATAAAGATTCGATTTACTAACTTCTTTAAGCCATTCATATTTTATCCCTCTTTCATTTTTGTGTTTACATCTGTCTTGTCACCTGTGTAGTCTATCATAACATGTTTTATAAATCAACCTTTTTTTTAAAAAAAATAAGAGCGATGCAAACGAATTTTTGCACCGCTCTCCTCTTTTACTCATCATCAATTTCGGTTCCAAGAACTTCTTCCGCAATATTTCTTGCGTGGTCTGAAATACGTTCCAAGCATATCACTGTATCTAAGAATACGATGCCTGCCTCTGTGTTACATTCCTGATTGGTCAAACGCTTGATATGTTTTGTACGAAGTGTAACTTCCAACTCATCCGCTCTCTTTTCTTTTTCAATAACCTTCAAAGCTTTCTCTTTATCATTTTCCATAAAAGCCTGAATTGCATACTCATAACTGTCTGCACAGACTTCGATCATCTCTTTCAGCTCCTGCGTGCCAATTTCCGAGAAGCTCAATTTGTTCTCTGCCATCTCTTCCGCAAACTCAGAGATATTTTCGCAGTAATCACCCACACGTTCGATATCTGAAACTACCTGAAGCAGACGCGCTACATTTTCATGCTCCTGGTCGCTAATCTGCAACCTTGTAAGCTTAATTACATAATCTGAGATTCCGGCACATAACTTATCCACCTTATCCTCATCATCGCGAAGCAAAGAAATATCTTCTCTGGTTTTCGTAAACAAAACACGTCTTGCCACATCTAAGGTGTCTTTTACCAAATCTGCCATGCGACCAACCTCGTGCATCGTTGCCTGAAGTGCAATCGTCGGCGTCTGCAACATACGGTCGTCAAGTGAAACCACACTGTCATCCTGCGCCTCTACATTGACTCCGCCAATCCTCTTTGCAAGCTTGATAATCAAATTAGAAGCCGGGAACAGCAATAAGGTGGTTGCAATATTAAATGCCGTATGCACGGTACTAATCTGCGTTGCAGTAATCATGTCTCTTCCCCATGCCGGATTCACAATCTGGAAGAATGCAATCGATGCCACACTAAAGATGACTGTACCTATAATGTTGAATAATAAATGCATGAGAGCTGCCGTCTTCGCATTTTTCTTTGCTCCCATACTAGATAACATCGCTGTCACACAAGTACCGATATTCTGTCCCATAATAATATATACTGCCGAATTAAATGGAATAAGTCCTGCTACTGCCAAACTCTGCAGAATACCGACAGAAGCTGAGGAACTTTGAATAACAGCCGTAACACCCGCACCCACCAGAATTCCCAGTATCGGATTGCTTCCGAGGCTGACAAATAACTCTGTAAAAGCAGGAACTTCTTTGAGTCCTGACATTGCGCTTGACATGTTATCAATACCGATAAACAAAAGTCCAAAACCGACAACAATACTTGCTACATCCTTCGTTGCACGCCTTTTTCCAACCATCATCACAACCACACCGAATGCAATCGCGATTGGAGCAATAGTAGATGGCTTTAAGAATGCCGCCCATTCTCCCATAGACACAATCCATGCAGTCATTGTTGTACCGATATTCGCACCCATAATGACACCCATTGCCTGTGTTAAACTCATGATTCCGGCATTTACAAAACCTACCACCATGACTGTTGTGGCAGACGAACTCTGGATAACAGCCGTAATCAGCGCTCCAAGTGCAACACCTAAAAATTTATTTTTCGTCAATACTTCCAAAAGTGATTTCATTTTGTTTCCGGCTGCATTTTCAAGTCCCTGTGACATAATCTGCATACCATAGATAAACATACCAAGTCCGCCGGCAAACAGAAACAATTCTTCATAACCCATACAATTTTCCTCCTAAGTTTTTTCACAGTTATCATTATCTCCATAGAAAAACTCTTAGTCAACTGAATTTCCTCAAATTTAACACGGCGGTGGCAAAATTTAACGCAGATTTTACTTCTTCATTTTCGGTTCAAATATCAGCGAAGCAATATAACCAAAGATAAGGGCAGCCGAAATACCTGCGGCACTGGCCTTGAATCCCCCTAAAAATGTTCCTAAGAACCCTTCTTTGTCCACAGCCTCCTTTACACCCTTCCAAAGAACGTTACCAAATCCAAGAAGCGGGACACTGGCGCCGGCACCGGCAAAATCTGTAAATGGCTGATAAATATTTAAAAACCCAAGGACGGCACCCACGCACACCAAAAGTACCATGACACGCCCCGGCATCATTTTGGTGCGGTCTAACAAAATCTGCACGGCTGCACAAATTGCTCCGCCGATTAAAAATGCATATAAATAATCCATATCATTCCCCTCCTAACAGTGTTCCAGAACAATTCCGTGAGCAATACCCGGAACACTCTGTCCCTCATTAAAACTAACCGTAGACATCAATGCTCCCGTCGGTACAAACAGCACTCTCTTCCATTCACCTGAAGAGAGCTTTGGCAGAATAAAAGATGATAATGTGACCGCTGCACAGCCGCATCCACTGCCACCTGCATTCGTGCCTTGTGTCTGCTGGTCAAAAATAAGCATACCGCAATCCATATGATTTTCCTTAATATCTTTTCCCTGTTTGCGCATTAAGTCAAACAGAATACTCTGTCCCACATAGCCTAAGTCACCGGTAATAATGCGGTCATAATCAGATGATTTATATCCAAAGTCCGATAAATTCTGTATAATCGTATCGCAAGCTGCAGGTGCCATACATGCCCCCATATTTTGTGAGTCCTTCAGCCCATAATCCACAATCTTTCCAATCGTAACACCGGCAACTCTGACATTTGCTTTCTGTCTTCCCACTAAAAATGCACCGCTTCCTGTTACAGTCCACTGAGAAGATGGTGGCCTTTGATTCGCATATGCAAGCGGAAAACGAAACTCCTTCTCTGCACTTCCAAAATGACTCGATGTAACAGCCAATATATATTCTCCGTATCCTGCCGCAACACTCATGGAACTAAGTGCGAGTGCTTCTCCGGACGTCGAACATGCACCATATAATCCGAAAAGCGGAATGTGCAACTCTTCCAATCCCATTGATGTCGCAATGCCTTGACGTAATAGGTCACCGCCAAAAAGATAACGCACCTCATGTGGATCAAGTTTTGCTTTTCCAAGCGCCATCAGGCAGGCTTCCTTCTGCATCTCACTCTCTGCCTCTTCCCAGGTATCCTTTCCAAATAAGTTTTCTTCCTCCACCAAATCAAACAGCTGTCCAAGTGGTCCTTCTCCCTCTTTTTTACCAACAACCGAGCCACTGCTAATGAGGTACGGAGGCTCGTCAAATAAAATACTTTGCTTTCCTTTTAGCATCGTTTTTTCCCCTCAATCTTTTAGAATACTTTTCCTATCCAATATATTACTCCCAGCACCCAACTGGTAAATACACCATACAAGATAACCGGTCCCGCTATCGTAAATATCTTCGCTCCAATTCCGAAGACCTGCCCTTCTTTTTGGTATTCAATTGCAGGAGCTGCCACAGAATTGGCAAATCCGGTAATCGGCACCAATGCTCCCGCACCGGCCCACTGTGCAAGCTTGCCGTATACATTAAACGCTGTTAAAAGCACACTGATTAAGACAAGGATGAGGGAAGTCCACGCTCCTGCATTGTCCTCAGAAAGCCCCTGCTTCTTGCAAAAGTTCAGAACAAGCTGCCCTACCACACAGATAGCACCACCTGTGACAAACGCCCTTGCCATATTTACAAAGAGATTACTTTTCGGAGTCTTCTCTTCCACATAAGCTTTATATTGTTCTTGTTTTTCTTTGTTCATAACTGTCCTTTCTACCATCCGAAAAAGAAATAGACTGTTGCACCCAATACTTTTCCGATGGCTATCCCTAAAATAACAAATCCGATTCCTTTTGTGACATTGATACGTCTGAGAAATATAGGAAATACATTTAATACTTCTGCAAGTGCAAGCGCCCAACAGCCGACAAATACACCGGAAAATATACCAAATACTCCCATCAGAGGCGATATTGCTGTCAGCGGTATGTCATACAAAAGCACCAGATTCCCCAGAATGCCTCCGACTGCAACTGCATCCTCATAAAGTCCGATTCGATCGGCTGTTTCGGTTCGGTCTGCGAAGTCAGAGACAATACCGAGGCTGACGACGAATCCAAACAGTCCTCCCGCAACAATCGAACCGGCACTAAGACCGATGAGAGCCATTATTATTTGTTTTACCCACATCTAATTCCTGCCCCCTTCTAGAACTCTGTGCAATCAGCGTTGTCTGAATATCATTTTCATACAGACTCATCTCCACCTCAATCGGAGTCGGATCGACTGTAAACTTCTTCTTTCCGAAATGATTAAAGAAGACGATAATTCCAAGTCCCAGACCAATACTGTATGTTAGCTCTAAGATATTGAATCCCGCGGCCTTCTTGCCCATAAACTGCTCATACATCTGCTCAAAGATTTCCGGGACACCGGAGTCATTATTAAACGCCATAATCGCAAATGACGCACCGATAAAACAAGTGATAACAACCAACGTAACCTGGCACGCCTCCCACAGGCGATTCTTCTGTTTCGTCCCCTCATAAGTCACAATGATATCGGTGGCACCGACATTCTGAATCTCCAAATTCGGATATTCCTTATGAATACACTCAATAATCTTTAAAACTGAGACAACATATCGATGTTTTCCCGTATCCGGTATCTTAAGGAACTTAAGTGATTTGATCTTGGACAAGACATGCTCCTGCGAACATTCCATGGAGAGCAAATCTCCCAAGGTTACATCCTGATTTTTCACCTCTACATTTTGGTCTCCTTTGATATACAGAATCTCCTTCGCTACAGACATGACTTTTTCCATCCCTTATAAGAAGCGGATACAAGTGTACCTTCTGCCTGGATTCCCTCTTCATTTAATTCGTGATAATAATAAAGAATCCCCATAATTACTGCTATCATGACAACACATAACAGACATACGCGGACTCTTTTCTTTGCTTTTTCCATAAACTCCACCTTCTTTCAAAAAATAGTATGGCTATTTTTCTCCAAAAGATACATCTAATTTCCCTCTTAAATTTCTTAAAATTTTCTTTTCCATGCGCGAGACTTGGACCTGCGAAATCCCCAGTTCTTTTCCCACCTCTGTCTGCGTTTTGTTTGCAAAATAACGCAGATAAATAAGCTGTCTCGCTTCTTTTTCCAGTCCTTCCAAAAGTTGCTTTAAAAGCATGCGGTTTAATATTTTTTCTTCCTGACCCTCCTTTTCCTCCAGCTTGTCCATAAGCGCAACCTCGTTGCCGTCTTTCTGATAGACCGGCTTGTACAAAGATTCCACTTCGTTACCGGAGTCAAGCGCCATAACAAGTTCCTCCTGGTCTACCTCCATTCTGATTGCCAATTCCTCTATTGTCGGGTCTCGTTGTAACTCCTCCTGCATCATTTCACGCACCTGATATGCCTTGTATGAGAGTTCTTTCAAGGATCGACTCACCTTAATCATACCGTCATCTCTCAGGAAACGTTTAATTTCACCTGAAATCATCGGCACAGCATAAGTCGAAAATTTAACCTCATATGACAAATCGAATTTATCGATGGCTTTCAGTAGCCCAATACTGCCGATTTGAAACAAATCATCAGGTTCCACGCCTCTTCCGTAAAATCTCCTTACCACACACCAGATTAGCCCCACATTCTCTTCCACCAACTGTACTCTCGCTTCTTCATCCCCGTCGTGTGACTTGCGAATCAAAGCGATTGTGTGGTCCATAATTCCCTTCCTTTTCCGATTTTTTTCTGCATTTTCACTAATGTCCCCTGTCCAAGTTCTGATTCCACAGAAACCACATCCATAAATGCTTCCATAAAGGAAAATCCCATCCCGGAACGCTCAAGCTCCGGTTTAGACGTAAAAAGCGGTTGCATGGCCTGCTCCACATTCTCAATGCCTTTTCCATGGTCTTCGATTTCTATGTATAGTATCTGTTCTTCCAGACGACAGTGTATTCTGATCTTGTTTATTTCCTTCTCGTACCCATGAATGATTGCATTCGTCACTGCCTCTGAGACTGCAGTTTTTACATCCGCAACCTCCTCAAGCGTAGGATTCAGTTGCGTCATAAATGCTGCAACTGCCACTCTCGCAAACCCTTCATTCACGGATTTACTGTCAAACAATACTTCCATTTCATTTGTGTTTTTCATACCTCTTCCTCCTCATATATTTGAATAATTTTTGTTACACCTGACATCGTCAGAATCTTTTTCATTCTCTCATTCGTATGTACAGCCCATACTTCTCCCCCAAGCAGATACACCATGCGATAGCGCCCCATGATGACTCCAATTCCGGAACTGTCCATAAAGTTTGTCTCTCCAAAATCAAATATCACGCATTTTATGTGATGTTTCTCAATGAGACGATCCGATTTTCTCCTTATTTTTTCTGCATTGTGATGATCAAGCTCTTTTGGAAGAAAGATGGTCAGGCAATTTTCCTGTACTTGATACTTCATGATAATCTCCCCCTTAACTTCAACATTTCCCTCCTGATTTATCATACAAAAAAAGAACATGGAATGACTTCATCCACATGTTCTCTTTCGTAATCTCTGATTATTCTGTTGTCTCTGTTGTCTCTGTTGGTTCCATCAAGGTCTTCGCCCGATTTGCAACCTCTGTATCCGGAAACAGTTCTAAAATGCGAGTATACTTTGCTGTCGCTTTCTCTGTTTCATTCTGTTTGTGATAAATATTCATCAGCATGTAAAGCGCTTCCCCGTTATCATACTTTTCATCCATAAGTACAATTCGCTCCAAACACTCCAATGCCCTCTTATAATTCACAGCTTCATAACTTCTTTTGGCAATTGGGTACAGTTCTGAACACTCTTCCTCAAACACCTCTTTAGCGATTTTTTCATAGGTTGCCTTGCCCACATCTCCAAGTGAATCTATCGTAATGGTCAAAAGTTCATCAACAAGTTTTGTCCTCTTGTAACTTGTATTGTGATAGTGTTCAATAACCGTCACAAGATTCTCATAACTCGCCTGCGTTCCCTGTGCCACCTGCTTCTCGGCCTCTGTCTGTTCACTTGTCGCCTTGTAGCCCTCCACTTCTTTTTTCAGAAGTTCAACCTCTGTCTCGAGGGCAGCTATCTGCTCGCTGTAAACAATGACTTCCTTGTTCGTCTTGGTGTTCATATTCCGCTTCATAGTCGGAACAGCAAGAAACCATACAACTGCAGCTCCGACAACGAGACCTATGACAATATTCAAAATCGTCAGAATTGCCGCATTGTCCTTGAGCGTTGCCGATACCGGCTGAATAATGGTCTCATTTCCAAGATTATAGGAAACAGTCTGTGCCTTTTCCATCTTCAGCTGAGCCGCTTTATCTTTATGTAACTGTGTCAATTCATGCATATAACGAAGCGTCACTTCGTTGGTTGAATCCAGCCTGTGGGCTTTGCGAATCAGTTGTCTTGCCTTCGCATACTGCTCTGTCTGCAGATAGAGCAGTGCGAGTAACTGATAGGCCTTCAAAAATGTCGGATGTGCCGAGATGACTTTTCTAAGCTGTATCGCAGCTAAGTCCTCTCCATTTTGCTGACAATATACCAGGCATTGATTGTATTTCTTAACTGCCTGGTTGGTAGCTTCCAATTCAGTCGGCGACTCCTGGACTTTTTTGATATAGTAGTTTGCGATGTTGCCTTGTGACTTGATGTTCTTACTGATAATCCATTCTACAAGAGCCTCTGCCACCTCTCCTCTTCCATAGTAAATGAGTCCAAGAAGATTTCGGGACGCAATGTTGTCCCGATTGTATTGCAAACTCTTTTTCAAGGATGTGACAGCGCCTGACAGGTCTCGGATATTTGCTTTTTTTAATCCATCGTTATACCATTGGTTCGATAGGTATACTAATTTTTTTGCATATTCCACTTCATCCACCGTCACTCTTTATTTTTTCCGTAATTCCTTGAGGAGGTCCGTCATATCCGTCAAATCTTCCTGATAAACGGCTTCCTCTATATCTTCAACCTCTAGACAAGGTTTGAATTTCTTTAATTCTTCTTCAAAATTTAACATTTGTTTCTCCCCCTAACACAATCATCATACGCACTTGTCAAAAAAATTGCAATATCTATCCGTACGCATTTTTCGAGGTTTCTCTACATGTTTATCTATTGCGCCTGTGTTTCCGGTTCGTTTTCTGCCGGCGGTACATATTCAGAAGCCAACACCAGTTGTCCCTGACTGTATACATACTCCACAGAACTACGGAACACACGACTGCTGGAGCCCACCTGAGATACAACAATCTTATCGCCTTCCTTCAGCTCTTTACCTTTCAGTTCAATATGGGCATCATTATAGAAGGTCGTTTTTTGCTTATTTCCATTGACGTAAACCTTGCTGTTTGCCGTCATATTTTCTCCATAGAAATTATAGGACTCCTCCCCGCTTTGCTCCATGCCACTTAAAGAAACATCAAGAATTCCCATCTGGAAGGTTCCGTCTACGGTCGGTGCGTTCTCCTTGCCACCATATACAAAGCGCTTTCCGTACAGCATATCATACTGGAGAATCTCCAAGTCAGCCAAATAATTTCGTGTCTGACGTCTTGTCTGATGATAATTAAACACAGTACCGGAATGAATGCCTAACTTGTCAAACACCTCTGCTGTTAACTGATACGTTGCAAGTGTCTTATCTTCTTTTTCTAATCCAATATTATCCCAGATGACATAATTGGTATTAAACAGATAGCGGCTTGTGAGGTCACTTGCCTCCAGCCCCATCGTCGGAAGATGGTCACCATAGAGAACGAGTACCGTCGGTTCCCCTCTCTGCTCCAATTGCGCAATCAAATCTGCAATAAACCTATCCGTCTCATACAAGTGATTTACATAATATTCCCAAGAATTCGTCAAACCTTCATCTTCCATTCCAGTCACCTGAATCGGCGGATTCTCAATCACCGGCTCCTCCGGATAATCTCCATGTCCTTCCACCGAGATACAGAACACGAAATCCTGCTGCTCTGTGGAATCCATCGCGTTTAAAATATGCTGCGTCAGAATATTATCCTTCGCCCAACCGTTTTCTGTGTATTGCAAAACATTCATGAACTCCTTGCTGGTATAACTGTCAAAGCCCATCATATTAAACACATCCGCACGGCTATAAAAGTTACCGCCATTGTTGTGAAGTGCATGAGCACCATATCCAAGTGCCTTAAGTGCTGTCGCAGCACTTTCCATCGGCTGATATTTCGCAATTGTCTTGTACGGATATTCTCCCGGTCCAAAGTAACGCATACTCATACCGGTCAGCACCTCAAACTCTGTATTTGCAGTGCCTGCTCCGACAGATGGCACTTTGCAGTATCCGGACGAGTAATTCTCCATCAGATAATGGAAGGTTGGAATCGGATCCACTGATGTCTCGAAGAACTCTGCTTCATATACATCGAAGAAAGACTCTAGCTGAATCGTAATAATATTCGGCATCTCTTCACGCGTTGTTGTACTTTCCGTCAGTTTACCACCATCTGTAATCTCACTTATCGTATAACCATTATATGCATTCGGTTCTGAGATACCTGTGTTAAACAAACTTGCCGTAAAACAATATGGCAGACCATAATCTTCATAAGCAAACGCAATGTTTCCGAAATAATTCGACAGTGCGCGCTTTTCGATTGCAAAGTCAGTCACAAAACTCATGGTTCCGAATGTTGCAACCACAGCAATCAGTGCCGGAATGCGATACATTTTCCCCGTAAACTGCCCTCCGCGTCTCCACATCGATACAAGCCATGCAATAATTGCCACGATGAGTGTAATCAGCATTGCTCCCTGTGGGCCAGTAAAATATTTATCAATCATAGACAACGCATCATCAATAACCTTTAGGTCCTGTGCATTAAATGGTGTGACACGCACACTCAGCATATATCCATTCACACATCCGATAACCAGCCAAAATACTGTGATGATAATACGGAAGAACACACGCCTTCTCACCAGATACACCAATAAGAAGGTGATAAAAATCATATAAGTGTTATACAGGAAGGTCCACGGTGTAGATACCATGTACTCCAACGCCGGTCCCAGACTGTGTCTGGAAATTGCTTCAATAACAATATTAATTACGCACGACAAGAAAAAGTGAAGTGGCAGTGAGAACCGGTTCATCCACTTGTAAACCGGTTGCATTTTCTTCGCAAACTTACTGTTTCTGCGCTTTTCTAGAATCTGCTGTCTTCTCTCTTTCCTCTGTCTCAGATATTCTTTAATATCTTCTTTCCTTATTTGAATACGTTTCATACTCTACCCTCGAAACTATTTTCTAAGTCCTGCAAGACGCTCTTTTACTTGTTCCATCATTTGTGTATATTTTTCCAATTTGGCTTTTTCTTCGTTGATCTTTGCCTCCGGTGCCTTGCTGATGAATTTCTCATTGCTAAGCATTCCGTTCACACGTGCAAGTTCTTTCGTCAGTCTCTCTTCTTCTTTTGTGAGACGCTCGATTTCCTGCTCGAAATCAACCAAATCTTCCAATGGCAAATATACTACCGCATCTGTCACTACAACAGATACCGCATCTTCCCCTATTCCTTCTCTATTTCCTTGAACTACGATCTCACTCGCACTCATAAGCGGAGCTGCTGATTCCTTCATTGCAGTAAATCCAGCGCAAAGCTCTTCTTTCTCGCTTACAACGTAAGTCTTCGCCTTACGACTCGGTGCAACATTCATCTCAGCACGCACATTACGAACACCGCGGATGACTTCTTTCATTCTTTCCACGATATTCTCTTCTTTTGCAAAATTCCACTCTTCCTTGTATTGTGGCCACTCTGACATCATCAGTGACTCATCTTCCGGAACGAGTGCGCTGTAAATCTCTTCCGATACAAATGGCATAAACGGATGCAACATCTTAAGACCATTTGCAAGCACCGTCTTCAGTGTCCAAAGTGCAGCATTCGCACCTTCCTTATCCTCATCTGCATGCCAGATGCGATATTTTGCAAGTTCAATGTACCAGTCACAGAACTCATCCCAGATAAAGTCGTACACCTTCTGAAGTGCAATACCAAGTTCGAACTTGTCCATGTTCTCTGTCACTTCTTTTGCAAGTGTATTTACCTTTGAAAGTACCCACTTGTCTACATTTGATAGTTGGCTGTAGTCCGGAGCTATCACTTCCTTATCTTCCATATTCATCATGATGAAACGAGACGCATTCCATACCTTATTTGCAAAGTTTCTGTTTGCCTCTACTCTCTCATCATAGAATCTCATATCATTACCAGGTGCATTACCTGTCACAAGTGTCATACGAAGTGCATCTGCACCGTACTGCTCAATGATTTCCAATGGGTCGATACCGTTTCCTAAAGATTTACTCATCTTGCGTCCCTGAGAATCACGAACAAGACCATGAATAAATACGGTATGGAATGGCGACTTTCCAGTGTGAGCGTAAGCTGAGAATACCATACGGATTACCCAGAAGAAAATGATGTCGTATCCTGTTACAAGCACGTCTGTCGGATAGAAATAGTCCATCTCTTCTGTATTTTCCGGCCAGCCAAGTGTTGAGAATGGCCATAATGCAGAACTGAACCATGTGTCCAGCGTATCTTCATCCTGTGTGAAATGTGTTCCACCACAGTGTGAACAAACCTCCGGAACCTCTCTTGCCACTACAAACTCACCGCACTTATCGCAGTAGTATGCAGGAATTCTGTGTCCCCACCAGATTTGTCTTGAAATGCACCAGTCACGGATATTTTCCAACCAATGTAAATAGATCTTATCAAAACGCTCCGGAACAAATCTAAGTTCTCCCGTTTTAATTGCGTTAATAGCCGGTTTTGCAAGCTCTTCCATCTTCACGAACCACTGCTGCTTGATAAGTGGTTCAACTGTTGTATGACAACGGTCATGTGTACCAACATTGTGTGAATGGTCTTCGATTTTTACAAGGAAGCCTTGCTCCTTCAAATCAGCAACGATTGCTTTTCTCGCCTCATAGCGATCCATGCCCGCGTATTTTCCGCCAAGCTCATTAATCGTAGCATCATCATTCATTACGTTGATTTCCGGTAAATTGTGACGCTTTCCAACTTCGAAGTCGTTCGGGTCATGAGCCGGTGTAATCTTAACCGCACCTGTTCCGAACTCTTTGTCAACATAGCTGTCTGCTACAATCGGAATCTCTTTGTTTACAAGTGGCAAAAGTGCCTTCTTGCCAACGATATCTGCATATCTCTCATCATCAGGATGAACAGCGATAGCTGTATCACCAAGCATTGTTTCCGGACGTGTTGTAGCAATCTCAAGGAAACGGTCTGTTCCTACGATTGGATACTTGATATGCCAGAAATGTCCTGCCTGCTCCTCATGTTCTACTTCTGCATCAGAAAGACAAGTCTTACATACCGGACACCAGTTGATGATACGTGGTCCCTTGTAAATATATCCCTCTTCATATAATTTGATAAATACTTCCTGTACTGCATTCGAACAACCTTCGTCCATTGTAAAACGCTCTCTGTCCCAATCACAGGATGTACCTAACTTCTTGAGCTGTGATGTTATTGTTCCACCATACTCTTCTTTCCATTCCCATGTTCTTGCAAGGAAACCTTCACGGCCCAATTCTTTTTTATCAACGCCTTCTTTTTTAAGTTGCTCCGTTACTTTGACCTCTGTCGAAATCGCAGCGTGGTCTGTTCCAGGAACCCAAAGTGCATTGTATCCCTGCATTCTTTTATAACGAATCAAAATATCCTGAAGTGTATTGTCAAGCGCATGTCCCATGTGCAACTTACCTGTAATATTCGGTGGCGGCATTACAATGGTAAATGGCTTCTTGCTTCTGTCCACTTCCGCATGGAAATATTTCTTTTCCATCCATCTTTCATAAAGTTTCGATTCAATCTCTTTTGGATTGTAAGTTTTTTCAAGTTGCTTGCTCATAGCTTCCTCCTCGTTTGCTCTCGCGATCTTTATTATACTATATATTTTAATTACTTGTGGTGGTTTTCACAGAATCTTAAGATTTTCTTCTTTGTTTTGCTTCTCAACTAGTAGTTCCACTCCGCTTTTTGGTGTATTTTCTTGCTGATTACGGTGCGAATCTTTCTTTTTGATATGTGCACCGTAGTGATTGGATGGTGATTCGTAACTTTACGGTGTGAAGCGTTATCTTCTGCATATACACCGTAAGAAAACGATTCCAAGTGACACCTTTACGGTGTGTTACGAAGAAATCTAAATTTACACCGTGCAAACATGCTCTTATCATTTGAATTTGTTTGTTTCAGCCGAAAAATTTACCGTGTACATTTTAATTTGCTTAATATACACCGTAAACCTTTCTTCCAAGCGTTTTAAGTCACCCCGACACTTGTCTCATAGGTTCACATAAAAAAGCCCTCTGCATCTAGCAAAGGGCGAAAAATCGCGGTACCACCTTTATTTATACCTTATTGATTCGATAACGTGAATCACTCCGGGACATCCTACTGTCAATTCAAATATCCGGTTCAAAAGCTACCTTCCACATTTCTATCTTTGAATTACTTCTCAGCCTATGAGCAATTCTCTCTGGTAAGCGAGTGATGTGTACTCCTCTTTTTCATTACCTTTTCTTTTATTAAAGACTAAGGATATATTAGCCTTGAACTCGCTTTTTGTCAATAGTGGTCATAAAAATTTACCAATATCTATTATATGTATTCTCACTTATCCCACCATCAGTAGAATATGTCCCATATCCAAAGATATCCTCCAATTGCTTCTGAACCTGTTCTGAGCAAACAACTGTCGCATTTGTGTCCTCAAGTGCATTTAAAGAAAGAATTTCTGATGTAGTGGAAAACTCAATAATATCACACTTGTTAGTACCAGAAAATGCACGAGGACCAATGCGTGTGATGGTGCTCGGCAAAAATATCCCTTTTATTAGAGGATCTCCCATAAAGGCAGATTCTCCAACGGATGATACCACATACTTTTTGTTTTTTATTGTTATATGGGTCGGTATTTCGACATCATAAAAATCAAAAAAATCAAGTTTATACATTGCTGATTCTGCTAATCCCACAATTTCAATTGTTTTATCCGAAAGCAAAGCACAATCAAAAATATCATATTCTTGTAAACAGATAACAGCAGGTCTCTCCAACCTATATACCAACAGGTTCCACAACTCAGTTCTTGCGAGTTCATTAAATAGCTTATCCTCATCGCTTCTACCATATGGATGTGTCACCGATAAATGTTGTTCTGCCGTTGCGTGGAGCCGTGTGGAAGTTGAGTATTTTTTTTCAAGGTTGTCCATTATTTCCGAAAGTTCAACTAACGCTTCCGGAACGCTTGTTTTAAGCCATTGCAATCTAGGGACACCATCTCCCAGATAGATGTCTTCTGATTCCATTTCATCGAGAAGAGATGTTAACTCTTCGTAATCTAATTTCCATTGTCTTATTTTTTCTCGTTCCTCTTCAATTGTATATGTTGGGAAATTTCCACTTTCATCACTAGAGTGTAAACGATTATACTCATTAGTTGCGTCATACAGTTTATCAATGCCTGAATATTCCTCATACATGTCAAAAACTGTAATGACCAAATCTGCATTTTGTTTAAATGCTTTCAAATCCTGTTCAATAATATCCCCAAAACCCTCTGAATTGTTCAAGAGTTCACTGCATTCTTTTCTGTATTCATGTAAAAGAGATAAATTATAATTATTATAAAATGGTTTTTGCTCTATTTTTTCTCTAAACCTTAAATAACTCTTTATTCCTTTTGCCCGTGACGTTTCAACATTTTCAATGATTTGCATTGCCTTCGCGAAGTTTCCAGCGTTAACTTGCACTATTGCAGAACGACATTTCCAATTATTTTTTATGTTATAGAACACATTGCCACGAATACAAACAAATGTCCCGAACAATAAACTGATAATCACAATACTAATGATAAGAGTTTTCTTATTACTGATACTCGGGATTTTTACTTCCCTTTTCTTACCGAGATTCACATTTATCCCACATTGGTGGCAAAACAAGGCATCTTCCTTCAATTGCGCCCCACATTTCCTACAATACATAGTTACTGCTACACGCTCCTTTAGTTTTTATTCCCTCTATAAATTATTTTCGTTCTATGAACCTTCCGTCTACGTAAAATCCTGTTTTCCCATTTTCTTCATTTGCATATGCTCTGTACTCTAGATAATAATCTTTATCTGATAAGCCACCACACCATCCTATATTCATAATGCGCTCGTCTGTAACAAAAGAAATACAATTTTTCTCACTATCATATGTATATTGCCAATTTTTTGTTCTAATCTTATCAGTTGACATTGTACAAGTTTGTTCTGTCCCCCATACATGTGTCTCATTAAAAGAAACACTGAAATCATAGGAGATTTTACTGTCATCGACTTCCTCTACTGTCAAATTAAAATATTCTCCATCCGCGGCATATGCCCATTGACCAGCCAAATCCACATCTATATCAATAATTTCCGATTGTACATTCTCTATGTGCCACCCTCTATCCATCTCATATTTTGCTCCAAGAGTAACCTTCCACTCCACAGTCATATATGAATAACTACTTGTGTCAACTACCTTATAAACATATTGGAAATTATTTGAATTAATTTTTGTTTTGGAATCCATCGTGTATTCCCCCGGATGCATAGAAAGAGCATCTTTAATCAACTCATCCGATGGTTCACTTTTAGCCGAATATGTATAATCTGATAAATACGTTTCATTTAAATGCCATCCAGCACCTATATCCAAGATATAATTTGCCTGTAATATGACATTACAACTCATTTCTGAACTTTCTGCAACCATCTTGCAATTAATACTTCTTTGTTTTAGCGAATTATCATCCGGTTGAAGATCAATTTCAAACTCAAATTCATTAAACCTATATTGCTCAATGAAATCTTTGTAATAATCTTTTAAATCCTCTTCTACTGTGTTCGCATCTAATTTGTCCAACGCAATATAGTCATAATAACCATACTCTCCATAATCATCTACTCGTTCTAAAGTGTCAAACTCCCATCCGGCATTATATAATCTATACGTCAATTTATATGATGCCATATACTGCACATAGTCATTTTCAGCAACAATAGCTACCCATACATCATCATATTTAGCCCTTTTGTTTGTATCTCTACGATATTCTATATACTTCTTTATATTCATAGGACTTTCCAATTCATCAAAGTTCTCAAATTTGCATATTTGATTTTTTATATCCCTTTGGGATGCGCCTTGTTTCCCAAGAGACATGTATCCCAGTGCTAAAATCAAAACTATGACCACCATGATTGCTATTTGTCTCCTGTAGTTATAAGCAAATTGTTTTACCTTCAAAAAAATATCAATTTCTGTGGTTACTGGAGTTCCACACGCAGCACAATAATCTTCTCCCTCATCTATTTTTCTACCACACTTTTCACAATACATACTTGTTATCCTCTTTCCTCTTTACGTAAAATTTTTACAATAAACATTTGAAGTGTATACACTTGCCTCACTTCGTGCAACTATATGGTAGCACAATGCAAATAGAAATGCAACTATTTGGTAGTATGATTTCGAGGTGATTTTATGTATTTTCGACGTTTAGAAGATTTAAGAATTGACCACGATAAAACCCAAGCAGAAATAGCTGAGTACTTAGGTTGTCAACGTGAAGTATATCGAAGATATGAAAAAGGAACTCGACAAATTCCTGTGGATTTTTTAATCAAACTCTCTACTTATTATGATGTAAGTATTGATTATCTGGTTGGTAATACTGATACAAAGTAGGGATATTCAAAAACTAACTCTCCCCATTAAAATATAAAATGTCACTACAACTATATAGTGACATTTTCACACTGTTTTAATAATTAAAAATTTTTATCAATCAACATACTATACTCCTGATATGCAAGAGTGCCTTCCAGTGCATTCTTCAGCGACTCCTGGATACTCTTATAATACCATCCAATCACCTTTTTATCCTTCATACGAAATCGATTCCAAAGCTCCTCGCCGCACTCCGGATAATCTCTGTCAATATCTCTCATATTCGACAGCTTGTCCGCAAGCCCTATCATCTGAATCTCTCGCGGTGCAACCTTAAGATGCGCAATCGTCGCACTTTTTCGTTCCATCCATGTCTTAGACTTGTCCTCACTCTCCTGTGCAACCAAACGAGCTACTCTTGGTGTAAACTGTGCACATAAAATTTCCTCTGTAATCCCTTCACAGTCCTCTATCGTGTCATGCAAAATTGCCGCGCTAATGACCTCCTCATCCTCTGTCATAGACGCCACAATCTTCCCCACTTCCAACGGATGCTGAATAAATGGTCTCGATGTGCCCTTTCGAACTTGCCCTTCAT
This sequence comes from Faecalimonas sp., assembly GCA_045630205.1. GTDB lineage: Bacteria > Bacillota > Clostridia > Lachnospirales > Lachnospiraceae > Faecalimonas. Next base: position 58,759 of record JAZQSP010000100.1, read on the forward strand.
GTGCTTGTGTTGCAAACGCGATTGCTTTCTCTATCAATGTCTGTACCCATCCTTTAGATATGTCATGCTTACATTATAAATGAATTCTTTTTTATCGTCTACTACTGTTAAATAATTTTTCTTTCTTTCCTCGTATTTCCATAGTATAATAAGATTAATTTAATGTATATCAAAATGAACGGGGGAACGTTATGAATAAGAAAACCGTACTTGTAACCGGCGCTTCCAGAGGAATCGGACGAGCCATTGCACTTGCATTTGCAAAAGAGGGGTATCATGTATTTTTAAACTGTAACCATTCTGTGACTCAATTAGAGAAAGTTCGCGCAGAAATCGATGCACTGCCGGATGCTTCCTGTGATATGGTTATCGGAGATGTGGGAAATCCGGACCATGTTGAAAAAATGTTTAAAAACATCTACAAAAAATGTGACTGCCTAGATATTCTTGTAAACAATGCAGGTATCGCACACATTGGTCTACTCAGCGAAATGACCGACAAAGAATGGAACCGCATCGTGCAGACAAATCTTTCGTCTGTATTCTACTGCTCTCGTGCAGTGATTTCGGAAATGGTTGCAAAAAAAGCAGGAAAAATCATTAATATCTCCTCCATGTGGGGAACTTCGGGTGCTTCCTGTGAAGCAGCTTACTCTGCGACCAAGGCAGGTGTTCACGGACTTACCAAAGCACTCGCAAAAGAACTTGCTCCAAGCAATATTCAGGTAAATGCAATTGCTTGTGGAGTGATTGACACAGACATGAACAATCAGTTGAGCGAAGAAGATAAAATTGTTCTGAAGAACGAAATTCCTGCAAGCCGTTTCGGCACACCGGAGGAAGTTGCTGAGATAGTAATTCAATTAGTAAATTCACCAACCTATCTCACCGGACAGATTATCGGCGTAGATGGCGGATACTTATAAAATATATATTGTTTTACAATCAGAAAGGGATGTTGCCAGAACGGTAACATCCCTTTTTACATACCCTTATTCATATTTCCAATAAACCACAAATCGATTCAAGTCTTCGTATTCACTGTACATGAACTCGACTTCTCGCAATCGATAGCGGTCGCACAAGTGCTGTCCTGCCTTTTCCATCAATTGATTTACAAGTAAATCTCTTGCCTGTGTATACACAGTCTCGTCCGAAAACTTAAACGTAGTACTGTCTTCTTTGGCATTAATAGAAGCGTACATTGTATTTAACAGGGTTTTTCTTTCTGCACTGTCATAATACATTTGATTCAGATGATAATATTCCCAGTCATTCGATGTACACTCCGGATAATTATATTGCTCATCTGCCTGGTGTGTCGTTCCTAACATCGTATCACTGCAACAGAGATAGTCATACAAGATTTCATCTGTCACCTCCGGCATATCCTGTACCTCTTCAGAAAAAAGCGAATCTGCCCAAGTGACATCCACATAACACATCACGCCGTTACACCGCACGATATTCCATGCATGGCTTTCCTCCGCCGCGTTCCCCAGCACATATATACAGTAAACACCCAATCTGTCCAATAGGTATTTATTTGCTTTCGCATACCCCGCACACACGGTTTCTTTTCTGACAAATGTGCTGTAAATGTTCTGATTGTCCGGTGCGTTTTCGACATAAGCAACGTCTTTTACCAGGGTTTCATATATGTATTTGATTTTATCATAGTCACTGCTTTCCATGGAAACTTGCGAAAGAATGACATTTACCTCTGTATCAATCTCTGCCTGCATACTTTCTCGCTCTTCCGGAGTATAGGTATACGTTGGCTGAACAACTACGTGACTTCCTTCATACGTAAGCGTATTGGAAGCTCCGTCTGTCCAAAAGATTTCCGGGAAATCAAAGATAACCGATTGCAAGATCACTCCTGCCCGCTCGCCATCCAGACAATGCACCGTGATATCCTCTGCATGCGCATCAACTCCCTGATATAATTCCATGTAAATAAGTTGTTCTTCTTCCGACAACTGCTCGAAATAAAATTTGTCTTCAAAAACAGATTCTGCAACTGTAACTTCCTGATACACAGGTAAATTATCTTCTGCCGGAAAGAAAAAATTGACTGCACTATAACCTGCGAGAGACGCAAGTAATATTATAATAGGAATGATTCTCTTTTTCATATTATCCCCTTACAAGCCTTGATTTCAAAAGTACTTTCGCCACAACTGCTACGATGACGGCTGCTGCTATCGCCTCAGGGATTCCGGATGCTGTTACAGTGCCCATGACAAGGCCCCACACAGCCGTAACTGCCACTTCCTTCGCCTCTGCATACTGCTGTGCAAATAAAATATAAATACTTCCCATGACTGCAACTGTATTTACCATAGAACCGACAAAACCTGTAACTGCAAGTGCAACAACCTGATTCAACTTTATCTTCTTAAGCATTATCCAAAGCCACCCTGCTGCCACTCCAATGAGAATTCGACATCCGACGGAAACCCAGATTGCCTTAATTGCCCCGGGAATACCGGTCGTACTCATAAACGGCGAAAACGCAAAAGACAAAAGTGTAGGTGCCATCGTATTGCTGATAAGTGAACACACACCAAAAACCCCTCCGAGAATCGCTCCGGCCATAGGTCCAAGTAAAATTGCTCCGATAATAACCGGAATATGCACCGTTGTCGCCTTGACAATCGGAAGTTGAATCATGCCCAATGGTGTATTAGCCAAAACAATTACAATCGCCGCCATCAGCCCAACACTGACCATCCATCGAATATCTCTTCTTTTATTCACCTTTTGTGCCTCCTGCTCTCTTAAATTTTTTTACAACTCCAACGAATCTGGGTTAAGCAAAAAGTCGTATACATTCATCATTAATATCCCGTCACCATTGTAAAATGGCTTCGGTGTGTCTGAAGTAATGACTATTTTCTTGAAGGAATCATTGATTTTCAAAAACGGTCTTATTTCCTGTTCCATCTTTTCTGCGCTACCAAGCATATAAGCGGACTGTATATAGTACTTTTTAGAACCCTTATTGCAAATAAAATCAATCTCTAACTGTTTCTTTACTGGTTTACCTTCTTTGCCTTTTTCCACAATTGTAAGATTTCCAACATCCACGCTAAAACCTCGCATTCTAAGCTCATTATAAATTACATTTTCCATAGAATGTGTTACTTCCATTTGTCTATATTTAATGCGTGAATTTCTAAGCCCCATATCCATAAAGTAATACTTTAAAGGTGTTCCTATATAGGATTTTCCTTTAATATCATACCTGTTTGCCTCTTCAATCAAGAAGGCATCTTCTAAATACTCAATATACTTCGTAATAGTGGTCGCCGTAATCTTTGATTGATTTACACTTTTAAATGTTTTTTGAAGCTTATTTGGATTCGTCAAGGATCCAATTGCAGATGACAGCACATCCAACACTGCCTTCATTTCACCTACATTTCTGATTTTATTTCTATTCTTAATATCATTAAGGTAGGTTTCCTCATAAAGATTATCTAGTATTTTCATTTTCTGTTCTTCTGTTTCAGCCAATACCACAAGTGGAATACCACCATACATAATATACTCATTCCAACCATCATATCGGTTTCCTTCATATGCTGTCATAAACTCCGAAAAGCTCAGTGGGTACATGTGAACTTCATCACCTCTACCTCCAAACTCCGTTGCTATATCCTTCGAAAGAAACTTCGCATTACTACCGGTTACATAAACATCGCAATTCTTTTTATCTGCTAATCCATTCAGAACACTTACAAATTCATCCAACATCTGTACTTCGTCCAAAAGAAAATAATACCTTTCTCCATCCTCAAGCTGTTCCTTTGCCCATGGGTAAAAGACCTTTGGATTACGATACTCTATGTTATCATACAAATCAAATGCCATCTCGATAATGTGACTTTCATCGACACCACTCTCTATTAAATGCTTTTTAAACAGCGTACGCAGCAAATATGATTTTCCACATCTTCTAATGCCAGTTACAATCTTAATCAGCCCGTTGCCTTTACGTCGTATCAACTGTTCCAGATAATAATCTCTCTTAATCTCTTTTTCCATATTATCCACTCCCAAAAGATATTTTGGTTAGTTTTTCCCTAAATCTCTTTTAGAATACCAAATTATTTTTTCTAATTCAAGTTTTTTGCAGAAAAAAATAACCAAGAACCTTCTGGTGAATCATCCAGACATGTCCTTGGCTGACGTCATATGGGAACTTGTTTATGTTAGAGAAGGAGATATCTGCGTTAGCGCAGATGAACATGTATTTTATTTATCGGCGGGAGAATTGATTTTTCATAAGCCTCTAGAGTTTCACAAATTAAATATAGAAAACCAAAAATCAGCAACACTGTTTATCACTTGTTTTAATGCTTCTGGCACACTAGTGAAACAGCAAGAACTCCAAAGTTCTCCGTACGAATTTCAAACTTTTTTGTGCCAGATGGAATTATGGAGGAAAATATTGCAGAGTGGCTATATGTACCCGCCATTGCTGAGCGATGTCACGTGAGTGTGACTTACTTAAAAAATGTAATAAGAAGGAACCACAACGGTTCCTTCCTGTTTTATCTTGCTCTTTGTCTCAATACCTCATCTAAGATCTGCTCTGCAGCCTCATCCTTACTCATCATCTCAAGTGCAATCTCCTTGCCCGGAGTAATCATGGTAATCACATTCGTGTCTACACCAAATCCTGCGCCTGCCACCTTCAGATTATTGGCAACAATCATATCCAGATTCTTATGCACCAGTTTTCTTCTGGAATTCTCCAACATGTCCTTTGTCTCCATTGAAAACCCACACAAAAACTGATTTGGACGCTTATGTTCACCTAAATATTTCAGGATATCCTGTGTTCTGTCTAACGGAATTGACATCTCTCCATCCAACTTCTTAATCTTATCATCACTAAAGCTTTCCGGTGTATAATCTGCCACCGCTGCCGCCTTGATGATAATATCCTGCTCATCCGCACGGCTCGTCACTGCCTCAAACATATCTGCCGCACTCTTGATATCCACTACATCCACGAATCTTGGCTTTGGAATCGAAGTCTCCCCGCTCACAAGCGTCACCTTCGCCCCGCGTAACATCGCATTTCTCGCAATCGCATATCCCATTTTTCCTGACGAATGATTCGTAATAAAACGAACCGGGTCAAGGGACTCCTGTGTCGGTCCTGCCGTCACAAGCACATTTAAACCTTCCATATCTTTTTCAAATGCAATGGTTTTTAAAATATAATCTAATAAAACATCTGTATCCGGAAGTTTTCCATCTCCGATGTCTTTACATGCCAACATGCCTGTTGCCGGCTCGATAATCTCAAAACCATAATGTTTCAAAATATCCAGATTGTCCTGTGTAATCGGATTATGAAGCATCTGCGTATTCATTGCAGGTGAGACAATCTTCGGGCAGGTACATGCAAGCACGGTCGTTGTTAGCATGTCATCTGCGAGTCCATGTGCCATCTTCGCAATTACATTTGCAGTCGCAGGTGCCACAAGAACAACATCTGCCTTTTTTGCAAGTGACACATGTTCTACACTGTACTCAAAATTTCGGTCAAACGTATCCACAAGACATTTATTGTTCGTCAATGTCTCAAATGTAATCGGATTGATAAAATTTGTCGCATTCTTTGTCATAATCACATGCACATCGCAGTGTAGCTTTGAAAGCTTACTTGCAAGGTCTGCAATTTTATAAGCAGCAATACTGCCTGATACGCCAAGAATGACTGTTTTTCCCTTTAACATAAGTTCCCCTTCTTTCACTAACGAATCAATCTCTGAATCTGCTTGCTGGTATCCGTTCCTGCCACCTTCAAAAGTTCAAACAATAGCGACTCATACGTTGTCACAATCGCACCTTCCTGTCTTGCACGCTCGATGGCAACCTGCTTGTCCGATTCCTTTCTGCTAGAAATGCAGTCTGCAACCAGCACCGGTACAAATCCTGCCGCCTTCAAATCAATCACTGTCTGAAGCACACAAATATGCGCCTCAATTCCACATACAATCACATACTTCTTCCCGCGAAGTTTCCATTTCACAGCGTCATATGCCGTAAATGCAATCTTATCAATATACTCTGTCGTCTCAGCAGCCTCTTGAATCTCCGGAATCGACATCCCCAGTCCCTTTGTATACTGCTGCGTAATATACATTGGAATGTCCAATATCTTAAGTCCTTTTAACAAAATCTCGGAATTGTGAATCAGTTGTTCCTTTTCGTTCATGACAGGAACTAATTTTTCCTGATAATCTACCACAATTGCTGCTGTATGTTCTCGTTCTATTCTCATTCGTCACGCCTCCTATTTTAAATCAAGCTGTACCGGACAATGGTCGGAACCCATCACATCCGTCAAAATCTTCGCATCCTGCAATCTGTCCTTCAGACATTCTGATACGCAAAAATAATCAATTCTCCATCCTGCATTCTTTGCTCTTGCACTAAATCTATAAGACCACCAGGAGTAGATACCCTCTGCATCCGGATAAAAATATCGAAACGTATCAATAAATCCTGCCTTCAAGACTTCGCCAAATTTCGCACGCTCTTCATCTGTAAAGCCTGCATTTTTTCTGTTTGTCTTAGGGTTCTTAAGGTCAATTTCCTGATGTGCCACATTCAGGTCGCCACAGAAAATGACACCCTTCTTCTCTTCCAACCGCTTGAGGTATGCAAGAAAATCTGTTTCCCACTGCAGACGATATTCAAGTCTCTTAAGCTCGTCCTGAGAATTCGGTGTATAAACCGTCACCATGTAGAAATCTTCAAATTCCAGCGTAATCACACGCCCCTCATGGTCATGCTCCTCTATCCCGATACCATACTGCACGGAAATCGGTTCCTGCTTTGTAAAAATCGCCGTTCCCGAATATCCCTTTTTCTCCGCATAGTTCCAGTACTGGTGATAGCCCTCAAGTTCTAAATCCAGTTGTCCCTCCTGCATCTTGCTTTCCTGAATACAGAAGATATCCGCATCTACTTCCTTAAAAAAGTCCAAAAATCCCTTCTGCACACAGGCACGAATTCCATTTACATTCCATGAAATGAGTTTCATCTATCGTCTCCTACTTTTCCAAAATTTTCTTAATCTCAGACATAAATGTATTTACATCCTTGAACTCACGATAAACAGAGGCAAAACGCACATATGCAACCTCATCCAGTTCTTTCAGATGGTCCATAACAATCTCACCAATCACATTTGTCGGAATCTCTTTCTCTTCACGGTTAAAAATATCCGTCTCGATTTTCTCTAACGTTCTCTGAATCTGCTCCGCAGAGACCGGTCTCTTATAGCATGCTCTAAGAACTCCGCCTTCAATCTTTGAACGGTCATACTGCTCGCGATTGTCATCCTTCTTTATTACAATTAACGGAATCGTCTCCACCTTCTCATAAGTAGTAAAACGCTTCCCGCATTCATCACAACATCTTCTTCTACGAATCGAACTACCATCCTCTGCCGGTCTAGAGTCAATTACCCTTGTATCTGTATTATTACAATATGGACATTTCATAAATGTATCCTCCCTGTAAAAATCTTTACATTACATTGTAACAGAAAGTTTTTACTCTTTGCAACCTTTCAGACACTTTTCTTCAGATATTTCCACCATAATAATGTCCGAACCCACCTTTTTAATACATTCAAACGGAATTACATACTCACAATCGCTTCCGAAGATACCACAGAACTTCATTCGCTCCGGCACAATAATCGCCTGAATACACCCATCGCACAAGTCAAATACCAAATCCTCCACACATCCAAGTCGTTTACATGTGCAAAGATTAATTACTTCCTTTTCTCTCAGTTCACACAGACGCATACCATCACCCATTTCACCCAATCTATAATCTAATATATGAAAAATGGCTTGTTTTTTCCACTTCACTTAGCTATACTAATAAATGTAAATTTGGGAAAAACGAGGAAATGCATTATGAGCGAAATCTATGTGAGCGAAGAAATCTACACAACAACCCCAACAGATGGGGGCCGCCTTCCGAAAGAAATGGCTGTGTATGAGTTATTAGATAAATTGAACATCCCTTATGAGCGCATCGATCATGATGGCGCTGACACAATGGAGGCATGCGAGTTGGTTGACGAGAAGCTTGGCGTAACCATGTGCAAGAACCTATTCTTGCGCAACCAGCAGAAAACAACCTTTTTCTTGCTACTCATTCCGGGAGATAAGAAATTCATGACAAAAGAGTTGTCCAAACAACTCGGTATCTCAAGACTCTCTTTTGCAGAACCGGAATACATGGAGAAATACTTAAATATCACTCCGGGTTCTGTCAGCGTACTGGGACTGATGAACGACAAAGATTGGTATGTAGACCTCTTAATTGACAAGGATGTGCTTGATGCGGAGTACATCGGCTGCCACCCTTGTATCAACACTTCCAGTCTCAAGATTAAGACACAGGATATCTTGAAGAAGTTTTTGAAACATACCGGACACCGTCATACGGTAGTGAGATTATAATAAAAAATCTGCGGAAGTTACATTCCGCAGATTTTTCTTTAGTATCCTTCTACCTTTCGCTGGCTTCTCATCTCACGACGTTTTTCAGCTGCTTCCCACTCAGCCTTCTCTTCCTCTGTCTCTACAATCAATTTCGGAACAGAAACCGGTGTATCATTTTCATCTAATGCCACCATTACAAAATAGGCACTATTAATAGCCTTTCGTCTACCACTTTTATTCTCTACATAAGTGTCCACACGGACTTCCATAGATGTGTTTCCTACATAAGTCAATTTTCCTACAATCACGACCATCTCATTTTGGTATGCACCCTTGATAAAACGCAGGTTGTCCACCGATGCAGTGATTACATTTGCCATCGCATGACGTTTTGCAACGATTCCTGCCACTTCATCAATCCACTGCATAAGGATTCCACCAAACAGACGATTTGCACCATTTAAGTGGTTTGGTCTTACAATATGCACGGTCTCCGCCATGGAATCTGCTACTCTTTTTGCTTCTATATTCATAATTATTCTTCTCCATAGAGTGTAATCAACTTATTCAGATATGCATATCTTTCTCTCGCATATTTTTCTGATTGAGCAAACAACTCTTCCGCTCTCTCCGGATTTGCTCTCTTAAGCGCGTTATAACGAACTTCTCCGTCAAGGAAGTCTCTGTAGCTTTCTGTAGGCTCTTTACTATCAAGTGTGAACTTGTTGCCTTCTGCTGCAGGATTGTAACGGAAGTTATGCCAGTAACCTGATTTCACTGCTAACTCTTCTTCTGTCTGAGCCTTGCTCATACCTTTTTTAATACCATGGTTGATACATGGCGCATAAGCGATGATGAGTGATGGTCCCGGATAAGCCTCAGCCTCAGTAATTGCTTTTACAGTCTGGTTGAAGTCTGCACCCATAGCAATCTGTGCTACATATACATAGCCATAGCTCATTGCGATGCTTGCCAAGTCTTTCTTCCTCACTTCTTTACCTGCTGCGGCAAATTGAGCAATCGCACCTGTCGGTGTAGCTTTTGAAGATTGTCCACCTGTATTAGAGTAAACTTCTGTATCAAATACCATGATGTTTACATCCTGTCCTGATGCAAGCACGTGGTCAACACCGCCAAATCCAATATCGTAAGCCCAACCGTCTCCACCGAAGATCCACTGAGATTTCTTAGCTAAGAAGTCTTTATTCTTCAAGATATCTCTTCTCGCTTCGCAGTTACATCCGCATTTTTCCAATGCAGCAACTAATTTGTCTGTTGCTGTTCCGTTCGTTGCACCACAATCAAATGTGTTAAGCCATTCTTTCGCTGCTGCAACTGCATCCGGATTATCTCCATGCTCAGCCACATGCTCTACTTTTGCTTTCAAGCCATTGCGAAGTGCTTTCTGTGCAAGTAACATACCATAACCGAATTCTGCATTGTCTTCGAACAAGGAATTTGCCCATGCCGGACCTTGTCCCCTGTCATTAACGGTGTATGGTGTCGATGGTGAAGAGTTACCCCAGATGGATGAACAACCTGTTGCATTTGCAATATACATTCTGTCACCGAATAATTGTGTTACTAATTTCGCATAAGGTGTCTCGCCACAACCTGCACAAGCTCCTGAGAACTCTAATAGAGGTTGTTTGAACTGGCTACCCTTTACAGTTGTCTCTTTGAATTTAGCAACTACTTCCGGTTTTACAGGAATCTCACGACCATAGTCGAAGTAAACCTGTCTTCCTGCATTTTCTTCCATATTGCGAAGTTCAAGTGCTTTTTCACCCTTCTTACCAGGACATACATTTGCACATGAACCACAGCCTGTACAGTCATAAGCAGATACTGTGATTGCGAACTTCATTCCCGGCACACCAATCATATCAAGTGTCTGCATTCCTTCCGGTGCCTTTGCTGCCTCTTCTTCTGTCAAGGCAATTGGACGAATAACTGCGTGCGGACATACATACGAACAACGATTACACTGGATACAGTTGTCAGCAATCCATACCGGGATATCTACTGCAATACCACGTTTTTCATAAGCTGATGTTCCGGATGGTGTTGTTCCGTCCGCATACTCTGTAAATGCAGATACCGGAAGATTATTACCTTCTTGTGCATTCACTTTCTTCTGAATATTTTCTACAAAGTCTACAACTTCTTTTCTTCCACCTTTTACTTGTGGCGCAAACAAACCTTCATCTTCGCAAGACTTCCAGCTTTCAGGAACTTCGATTTTTACAATCTGCTGTGCACCTGCGTCGATTGCATCATAGTTCATCTGAACAATAGCATCACCCTTCTTGCCGTAAGAAGCTTTTGCTGCTGCTTTCATAAGGTCGATTGCCTGCTCTTCCGGAATGATGTTTGCAAGTTTGAAGAATGCTGACTGAAGAACGGTATTAATACGTCCGCCAAGTCCGATTTCTTTACCAATCTTGATACCGTCGATTGTGTAGAACTTGATATCATGATTTGCAATAAATGCTTTCACTTGTCCAGGTAAATGCTCGTTGAGGCCTGCCATATCCCATGAACAGTTCAGAAGGAATGTTCCGCCGTCTATGAGTTCCTGTACCATGTTATATTTGTTGATATAAGATGGGTTGTGACATGCAACAAAGTTCGCTTGTTTAATAAGGTAAGTTGACTTAATCGGTTTCTTACCGAAACGAAGGTGTGACATTGTAACACCGCCTGATTTCTTTGAGTCATAATCAAAGTAAGCCTGTGCATACATGTCTGTGTTGTCACCGATAATCTTAATGGAGTTCTTGTTAGCACCTACTGTACCGTCAGCACCAAGTCCCCAGAACTTACAGTTAATGGTTCCTTCCGGTGTTGTAACAAGTGCTGCACCTACTTCTAACGAGAGGTTCGTCACATCATCCACAATACCAATTGTGAATTTCTGTTTTGCTGCATTTTCATAAACAGCAACAATCTGTGCAGGTGTTGTATCTTTAGAACCCAATCCGTAGCGACCTGTAAATATAGGTACTGCATCGAATTTAGTTCCTTTTAATGCTGCAACAACGTCCAAGTATAATGGCTCGCCTTGTGCGCCCGGCTCTTTTGTTCTGTCTAATACAGTAATCTGTTTTACAGATTCCGGAATTGCATCGATAAGTGCCTGTGCGCAGAATGGTCTGTAGAGGCGTACCTTTACAACTCCGACCTTCTTACCTTCTTTTGCAAGATAGTCAATCGTCTCATCGATAGTGTCACAAACGGAACCCATTGCTACGATGACATGATCTGCATCTTCTGCTCCGTAGTAATTGAATAACTTATAGTTTGTTCCAATCTTCGCATTTACCTTGTCCATGTATTCCTGAACGATTGCAGGCATTGCATCATAGTAAGGATTGCAAGCTTCTCTTGCCTGGAAGAAGATGTCAGGGTTCTGTGCAGAACCTCTCTGGCATGGATGATTTGGGTTGAGTGCATTTCTTCTAAATGCATCGATTGCATCCATATCTGCCATATCTTTTAAATCTTCATAATCCCATGTCTCAATCTTCTGAATCTCATGAGAAGTACGGAATCCGTCAAAGAAATTAATAAAAGGAAGTTTTCCTTTGATTGCTGCAAGGTGTGCGACAGGTGTTAAGTCCATAACCTCCTGTACACTGGATTCACAGAGCATTGCACATCCGGTCTGACGACATGCGTATATGTCTGAGTGGTCACCGAAAATCGATAACGCATGACTTGCAATTGCACGTGCAGATACGTTAAATACGCCCGGAAGTTGCTCTCCCGCAATCTTATATAAGTTTGGAATCATAAGGAGTAAACCTTGTGATGCCGTATATGTTGTAGTCAAAGCGCCTGCTGCAAGCGAACCGTGTACGGTACCGGCTGCACCTGCTTCTGATTGCATCTCTGTCACTTGTACTTCTTGTCCAAATATATTTTTTCTTCCTTGTGTAGCCCATTCATCTGTTGCTTCAGCCATAACAGATGAAGGAGTAATAGGGTAAATCGCCGCAACATCGGTATATGCATAAGACACATGAGCTGCTGCATGATTACCATCCATGGTCTTCATTTTTCTAGCCATTGATTTATGTCCTCCTTCAATAAAATATATTGTACTTCTCTATCATTATACAATGAGTTCCCCTATGAAATCTAGTGCGTTTTTCACAATAATTGTACCTTTATACAAACATCTTGTCTAGAATTTATCATTCTTCCATTTCATAGAATTATGTGATACAATATTTTCAAATTTTATGGACGGAGGATTACATATGACCCCAAAACAGCAAGCATACAAAACACTTGGAAATACAATGATAAAGAACTTTGCCAGACGAGGCATGGAAGCCTTCTACTGCGAGACTTCGGCTGAAGCCGTAGCACTTGCCATGGGACTCATGAAAGATGGTGGAACTGTCGGAAAGGGAGGCACTGAGACTGTAAAGGAGATGGGACTTTTGGATGCCGTCAAAGATGCTCCTCACTTGACTTTCATTGACAGAGATGTTGCAAAGACACCGGAAGAAAAGAAAGAAATCTTCTTTAAAACAATGCAGTCTGATTATTTCTTAACAAGCTCAAATGCCATCACAGTCGATGGCGAGCTGGTAAATATTGACGGAAACGGCAACCGTGTTGCCTGCCTGATTCACGGACCGGAGCATGTAATTGTGGTCGCAGGCATGAATAAGGTTGTGGAAGATGTAGACTCAGGAATCGAGCGCGTAGGGATTTACGCCGCACCGCCAAACGCAGCAAGACTTGGCACTCGTACTCCTTGCGCAGCACTCGGACACTGTGGCGACTGCCACTCAGAGGACTGTATGTGCTGTCAGATTGTGATTACCAGACATTCCAGACACAAAGGAAGAATCAAGGTGATTCTAATTGGAGAAGAATTAGGGTTCTAGATAAAACGAGGCTTCAAGTGCTAAAAACACTTGAAGCCTTCTCTGTACTTATCATCATCTTCCGGTTTTATCTTTCGAATCACCTTGCAAGGATTCCCCCCTGCAAGTACGTTTGCCGGGATACTTTTTACAACCACACTTCCTGCTGCAATCACGGTGTTATCACCGATGCTCACACCTCCGACAATCTTGGTTCCGCCTCCAATCCAGACGTTATTGCCAATCTTGATTGGCCATGCATACTCGGCTCTGGTAGCACGAAACTCAGCATCAAACGGATGACCTGCGGCATACAAGCCACAATCCGGTCCGAACATAACATTGTCACCAATCGTAATCTTATTGCCTGCAAGAATCTTAAAATTATAATTGGAATAGAAGTTGTCACCAACAGAGATTCTCTCCCATATATCAGCCATAAATGGCTGTTCAATCAGAAAATTTTCTCCAATTTTCCCAAAGTTCTCGCGAATAATCTTATTGCGTTCGTCCATTTGTGATGGACGAAGCATATTATAGTCGTAGTTGAGTTGCTGGCTTTTACGCATACTCTCCAAAAATCTAGGGTCTTTTGCCCCTTCATAAAATAAGCCTGCTTCTGCTTTTTCCCATTCTGTCATAATATTATCCTCCTCATTTGTGTTATTTGCATTTATTATGTTTCAGATATCGTTTCAATAAGAACGTACAAAAATATGGGAATGTATATATTCCGTTATGACATCCGATATTTCCACCTGTTAATTTGATTCCATAATGAATATCTGAATACTGTTCTCTGTCAAGTAGTGTACGCAAAGACTTTGATGTTCCGTTTGTAGCCTTCACTTCAACCGGTATCAAATCAGAAGCGGTACGCACAAAGAAATCCTCTTCCAAACTCGAATCTTCTCTCTTATAATAATACAAATCAAAACCAGACTTTACTAACGCCTCTCCAACTATGTTTTCGTGCAAACCACCTTTATAGATACTAAAATTTCTATTTGCCCTTAAATCTTCTTGAGCTTCTTCATCCAACATGGCAATTAACATTCCTGTATCTGCAAAATAGAGTTTAAACTTCGTATCCTCGTAATTACCCTTCAATGGGAGTTCCGGATAATGAAGACAATAACACACATTTACCATGCCGGCATCCTCCAACCATTCAACACATCCTCGATAATCCCGAAATCTAGCCCCTTGTGCAACTTTAGACACTTGAAACTTCTTATTATCCTTTGCCAGTTGAATAGGGATCTGATTAAATACATTTATAATCCTTGCCTGATCCATACCATCCGCATATTTGCGAATATCCTCTTTATAGTCTGCCAGAAGCTGCCTTTGTGTTTCTAAACTTCCTTCAAAGGTCCCTTTCAGAATGTACTCGCGTACAACAGCTGGCATCCCACCAAGCAAACAATAATCGAAGAATAATTTTTCATATACAGATAATTGCAACTCACTAAATGGCGTAACTGATATCATGTGCTCCAATAAGTCATCTATAAATGAATTCTCATATCCTTTCGCCCATAAGAATTCCTCAAAATCCAGAGAATACATATCATAATCTGTCTTATATCCCACACTGTTACTCTCAATTCTTTTGTAATGAATACCCAGCATAGAACCACTGCAAATCACATCAAATCTTCCATCTATGCAAAAGAATTTTAACGCAGTAGCAATTTCCGGGAATTCCTGAAGTTCATCAAAGAAAATTAGTGTTTCCCCTTCTACAAATCTATACTTTGGTTCAATCACGGAAATATTTTTTATAATATCCTGCGTCTTATAACCATCTGCAATAATCATTTTATATTTCGGTTCTTCTACAAAATTGATTTCAATCACATTTTTATAGTGTTTCTCTGCAAACTTACGAATAGACTCCGTCTTTCCAACTTGGCGCGGACCTTTTACAATCAGTGGCTTTCGATCCGAATTTTGTTTCCACTCTTCTAGAAAAGTATCTATTTTTCTTTTTAAATAAATCATTTCTCCATCTCCTTTTCCTACTCACAGTATATCCTGTTTTTTAGATTTTTACAACTGGTTTCACAAAATTAGAGCGAGTTTTTTATTTGTTTACACAAAATTATAGCGAGTTTTAATTCATTCTACACATTATTTGGTTTGACAGCCCTCGCTTTATATAGGTAAGAAAACGGTGCAGAACTCTCTGCACCGCATTTTCTACAACTCAATCTTCACATGTGCCGTATCCAAATGTATCGGCATGGCAGCCAAATGCCAAATACCACACGACTGAAATTCCTGCAAAAAATTATTGACAATTTGAAACGTCTCTTGTATATTGTTAATGGAAGCGGTTTTCTACCGTACGGTCTTATGACTAAAGCGGCTTACTCGCTTCTTTTTTTATGTTTATAATATCATACAAAAACAAACCATTCAAAGAACTTCTGACAACTAATGTGGCTTTATATATATTAATTCTACTCTCCTTTTCGTTACTCCCTTGAACAGGCATTGCAAAATATGAGTCATATCTATACCACCCTTGTTTTGCATCCTTTTTGTGTTTTTCATTTTTATTTTCTACCCATCTTTTATTTGTTGCAATTACAACCATTTTACCAATTACTTGTGCTGCATTTGCTTTCGCCTTTGCTATACTACCTCTTAAACTTTTTGTATATTTCGACTCCGAAAATTCCTCTGGAAAATCTGTACCAATATGAATCACATCTTGTGTTTCCTCAACAATATATTTCTGCCCAACGTATTGTTTTAAATATGACTCCACCTCTGCCCATGGTATATTTTGTTTGTTCATAAAGATAATATCTTCAATATATGCCACCTTCTGCATGATTTATCCTCCTAATATTTAATTGTTTGATTGAATTCCTTTGGCTGATTCGCCTTGAAAAATTCGATTTGTCCTAAAGGATTTTGAATAATTGATTTTAAAAATCCCTTCAAGTGATGTGATTTGAATTATACTCCTACCATGACAGCAACGTCAAGCAATTTTTAACTTCAAAAAACACCTCCAAAGTAGATTTGGTTATTTACCTTGTCTACTTTGGATGTATCATATCAGAATCGCGCCCCAACACTTGACATAGAACCCCAAAAAGGTCTGTCGCAATAATTTGCAACAGACCTTCTTCTATATCCTTATTCTTCTGTCTCCACCAACGCAATTGCTAATTCATCTAACTGCTTTTGCTCTACTCTGGTCGGTGCCTCTGTCATCAGACATGATGCATCCTTCACTTTCGGGAATGCAATTACGTCACGAATACTGTCTTCTTTTGCCATAAGCATGATCAAACGGTCAAGACCATACGCAAGTCCTGCGTGTGGCGGTACGCCGTACTTGAATGCATTGAGTAAGAATCCAAACTGTGCTTCTGCCTGCTCAGGTGTGAAGCCAAGCATTTCAAACATCTTGCTCTGAATGTCATTATTGAAGATACGCACGCTACCGCCACCGAGCTCTGTACCATTAAGTACGATGTCGTATGCTTTTGCACGCACTTTGCCAGGATCTGTGTCAAGAAGTGGCAAATCTTCGTCCATCGGCATTGTAAATGGATGGTGCATTGCCTGATAACGATTCATATCCTCATTCCACTCGAGAAGTGGGAATTCTGTCACCCACAAGAACTTGTAATCGCCTTTGTCTAAGATTTCAAGCTGACGAGCGATTTCCAGACGAAGGTTACCAAGTACATCCCAAACTACTTTGTTCTTATCTGCAGCAAAGAGAAGTAAATCGCCATTTTCTCCGTCCATTGCTTTCACGAGTGCTGCCATCTCATCCTCTGTCATGAATTTTGCAAATGATGATTTGATTGTTCCGTCATTCTGGATTGCAATGTATGCAAGACCTTTTGCACCGAAGTCTTTTGCAAAGTCAACGAGCTTATCAATCTTCTTACGTGGCATTTCGCCCTGTCCTTTTGCATTGATACCGCGCACACTTCCGCCGTTCTCCAATGCGCCTTTGAACACTACGAACTCACTGTCTTTTACAACATCTGATACGTTCACTAATTCCATACCGAAACGAATGTCCGGCTTGTCTGAACCGAAGCGGTCCATTGCTTCCTGCCAAGTCATTCTCTGAATTGGAAGCGGAACTTCTACGTCTAAGATTTCTTTAAATAATTTTGCCAACAGTCTCTCATTTACGTCGATAACGTCATCTACATCTACGAAAGAAAGCTCCATATCGATCTGTGTAAATTCCGGCTGGCGGTCTGCGCGAAGGTCCTCATCGCGGAAACATTTTGCAATTTGGAAGTAACGGTCATACCCAGAACACATCAATAACTGTTTAAATAACTGTGGTGACTGTGGAAGTGCATAGAAGCTTCCCTGATGTACACGGCTAGGTACTAAGTAATCTCTTGCTCCTTCCGGTGTACTTCCCACCAAAATCGGTGTCTCAATTTCCAAAAATCCTTCGTCTGCAAGGAACTGACGTGTCAGTGTTGCAGCCTTACTTCTCATGATCAGGTTCTTTTGAAGGTCCGGTCTTCTAAGGTCCAAGTAACGATATTTTAATCGGAGTTCCTCTTTTGTCTTGCTGTTCTCTTCGATTGGGAACGGTGGAGTATCTGACTCAGATAAAATACGAAGTTCTTTTACACGAATTTCGATTTCTCCTGTTGCAAGATTCTCATTCACTGCACCGGAACGAGTCTCTACAACACCTACTGCTGCGATAACAAACTCACTGCGGAGTCTTCCTGCTTTTTCGAAATCTTCTTCACTTACATCACCATTTTCAAAAATAAGCTGTAAGATTCCTGAACGGTCGCGAAGGTCAACGAACACGATACCACCCTTGTTGCGGTTCTTCTGAACCCAACCCATAACAGTAACTGTTTCGCCGATATTTGCTTTATTTAACTCTGCACATCTGTGGCTTCTTTTTAAGCCTCTCATTGTTTCTGCCATTTATTTTTCCTCTTTCTATTATTTATTAAATCCTTCTCGTTAGATAGAATCTGCATATACTTCCTTGATGTCATTGTAGCCTTCTTCCACTAATTGATCTTTCTGGAACTTCTTATTCTTCTTCATGTTCACAATCAGAACCTGTTTGCCATTCGCACGGTCCTCTTTTGCCATTGCAAGGACTTTTAAGATTCCTTCCTGTGGCATGTTCTTTTCGATTAGGTATGCCTTTTTCTCTTTCTTATTGCCACATTCGTAACCATTTTCTAAGAGAAGCATTGCGATACGCTCGAATCCAATCGAGAATCCACATGCCGGTGTATCCTGTCCTGTGAACTTGCCAATCATCTTGTCGTAACGACCGCCACCTGCTACAGAACCGCCGAATTCATCCATGCGAATCTCGAAAATGGTTCCTGTATAGTAGGACTGTCCGCGCACAAGTGTCGGGTCGAATTTTATCTTGAATTCTGCTTCTTTCGCACTCTCCACGCTGGAAATAATCATCTCCATACCGTCTGCGATTGCCGGGTCCAAGTAGCCTTGAAGTTTCTCTTTGCAAAAACGGATTCCTTCGATATCACCTGTAATCTCATCAAAGAGTGCAAGGTAAGTATCTACATTTTCCTGTGTGTAGCCACCGAGTTCATTTAACTCATTTGCCACACCCTCTGCGCCAATCTTGTCCATCTTATCTAAGATGATAAATACCTCATCGTAATCTTCCTCGCGGAAACCACTGTATGCAGCCATCGCTTTTAAAATATTTCTGTCATTGATGCATACAGTAAAGTGCTTGAAGTTCAGTTTTCCAAGCATCGCTGTTGTCGCTAAGATAAGTTCAATCTCTGCCAGGTTGCTTGCTTCACCGAGAATGTCGATGTCACACTGCACGAACTGGCGGAAACGTCCTCTCTGCGGACGGTCTGCTCTCCACACATTTCCAATCTGCATTGCCTTAAATGGTGATGGCAATTCATTGGCATGGTTTGCATAATATCTCGCAAGCGGTACGGTAAGGTCGTATCGAAGGCCACCATCCACCAAATCCGCCTCTGTCTCTGCGGTGTCTAATCTCAACTTCTCACCGCGCTTTAAGATTTTAAAAATCAACTTTTCGTTGTCGCCACCCTGCTTGCTGCAAAGGTTTTCGATATGTTCCACACATGGAGTCTCTATTGATGAAAATCCAAATGTACGATACGTATCTTTCACCATTTGGATGACATAATCGCGTACTTCCATTTCGGCCGGCATCATGTCCTTCATGCCGGTAACCGGTTTCTTCTTTAATGCCATAAAAGTTCTCCTTTTCGTTCTATCATCTCGTCTATTCGACTGATATATTGTTCTACGTCTTTTACGTTTTCCGAGCGGACAATTTTTTTCGGATTGCCTGTCTTCTCGTCAATAATCACCTTATCGTCTGGAACCACAATCTTCGTGGATGCACCTGCTCCCACTGCTACTATCGATTGTTTTTCCTCCATAATAAGTATATTGTATATTCCGGCTTTGTCAACCTTTGCGTAGCCAACATTTTCAAAATTTCCGGCAATATTTTTCTGTCTGTAGAGGTAATACGGCTCCAAATTCATTTGGCTTGCAAAATCTCCTGCCAGTTCTATCATTTCAGATAAGGTTTCGGCGATTTGAGCTTCTTCTTGCCTACTATGAGGAGTCTCCTGCTTCTTCTCCTGCGTGAGCCTTGATGCACGCTTCATTGCAAGCGCATGTACTGTCAGGCTATCCGGTGCCATCTCTTTTATCTGCATGAGTGTATCTCGCATATCTTCCGCCGTCTCTCCCGGGAGACCTGCGATAAGGTCCATATTTATATTGTCGAATCCCAATTCTCTTGCAATATCATAAACTCTTCTGATGTCTTCAACGGTATGTTTTCTTCCGATAACATCCAGCGTCTTCTGCTGCATGGTCTGCGGATTGATAGAGATTCTGCCAATATTGTGAGCCTTTAAAACTTCTAATTTTTCTCTTGTAATACTGTCCGGTCGTCCCGCTTCCACTGTAATCTCTTTGAGGTCTGCATAAGAAAAATGGGTTTCCAAATGTGTCAAAAGTCGATCCAGTTGCTCCGGATTGAGTGTCGTCGGAGTTCCACCGCCGATGTAGATGGTATTTAACTTCTTTTCTTTCGACTTATCTGCGATAAAGATGAGTTCCTTACACACAGCATCTAAGTATTCATCCACTCGTTTTTCCCACTGTGCAAGCGGATACGAGGAGAATGAACAGTAAGAACAGATACTTGGACAGAATGGAATTCCCACATACAGGCTGTATCCATCTTTATAGTCCAGCTGTTCTAAAAGCTCTTTTTCTTTTTTCGCAACCTGTAAACCAAGATGCGCTTTTTCATCTGTTACGCGATAGTTTTCCTGCATCCATTTGATAACTTCTTCATCAGAAAAGCCCTCTTCCATCAGATTCATCATCGGTTTCGTCGGACGCACTCCGGTCATAATTCCCCAGGAAAGTTCTTTTCCGGTGACCTCTCTGAACCACTCATAGACTTTTAGGTTCACATAGCGTTTTTTTAGTTTTCTGTCTTCGATTTCTGATAATTCTTCGTTAGATATTTTCAGAATCGATTCATCTAATGTGATTTCAACTGCATTTTCACTACTCTCATCAACAGATTGATTAATCTCTGTTCCGGGGCAAAATGCCTTCGTAATATGAAACATATCATAAGCGAACATCACACTATTTACTTGAATTAGAATCATTTTGACCCCCTTTGTAAGTTCTATTATTTTAAATTTTCGATATCATCCACAAAGGTATATTTATCATCCATTCTTGCTCTCTATAATTTGACATGGAAGTTCGAATAGCAACATTAGGATGGTACTTATCGCAAAACACCTTCAAACTTTTCGCACGAAGGTTTTCTTCCGCCTTTACTTCTATTGGTATTACATCCATTTCTTTTTGAATCATAAAATCAATCTCGCCTGCCGATTTTGATTCCGCGAAATAATATGGTGTATACTCAGTGTCTGAAATCAATTGTTGTAATACATACTGTTCTGTGAGTGCTCCCTTGAACTCTTCGAATATCCCGTTTCCTTTTAAAATTGATCTTACGTCTAATTCGCTTAATGCACCAAGCAACCCAACATCTAACAGATAAAGTTTGAAAGCAGAAAATTCTATATATGCTTTTAGAGGCATCGCAGGTTTACTAACATTATATACTTTTTGGATTAATCCACAATCTTTCAACCACTCTATAGCAATTTCAAAATCCTTGGCACGCGCCCCTTCTTTAATTTTCCCAAAGAAAAACTTCTTGTTTTCCTTTGCCAACTGCATTGGAATGGAATTCCATACCATACGTATTCTTGGTAATTCATTTTCTGTTGTATGCTTACTAAAATCATTTTCATACAACTCTATGATTTTATTTTGTAGATATCTTACTTCTGAAAAATCTTTATTTTCCACAAAGGATGAAACCACTTCAGGCATACCCCCAATATAATAATATTTCTTCAACCAATCTACATACTTATCCCGAAACACTTCCATCATACTTGTATCTTTGTTATCTAATAACGTTACTAATCCAATTTCATCTACAGCCAGTAGAAACTCTCGAAAACTTAATGGATGTAACTCTAATGTATCAACCTTCCCTACTGGAAATGAAATTCCTTTGTGAATCGCCACTCCTAGCAATGAACCCGCAGCTATTACGGCATATTCCGGCGCATCTTCACAAAAATATTTGAGAGAAGCAATTGCTCTTGGATTTTCTTGCACTTCATCAAAAATAATCAAGGTTTCATTCGGAACAATTTTTACTCCCGTTTCGATATTAATTGCCATAAGAATGCGTTCAATATTATAGTCCTGTTTGAATACATCTGCCATATGGTCATTCTTATCAAAATTCACATATGCTGTATATTTAAAGTGGCGTTTTCCAAATTCTTTCATCAACCACGTTTTCCCAACTTGTCTTGCACCTTTTAAAATCAAAGGCTTTCTGTTCTTTCGCTCATTCCACCGAACCAATTGTTGCATTGCATAACGTTCCATTTGCATTCCCTCCTTCATCTATTCTCCCCTATTCATTACCAATTATACACTTTTTCTGACGAACTTCAATATTGTTTTTACACTTTTTCTGACGAACTTTTGTTTTCTGTCAACATTTTTTCTGACGAACTCAAAAAATACTGATTTGTAAACATGAAAGTGTAACAACAGTCACACTTTCATTAAGTACATGTTCATGATACAAATGGATTATACTTCTTCTCATCACCAATGCAGGTTGCATCGTTATGTCCCGGATACACCATCACATCATCCGGCAAACAGAACAATTTTTCCTTAATCGAACGCACCAAAGTTCCCATACTGCCTGTCGGAAAATCGCTTCGTCCGACACTCTGATAGAACAATGTATCTCCGCTAATCAAAACGCCTTCCTCTTCGCAGTAATAACAGCATCCGCCACAGGTATGTCCCGGAGTATGAATAACTTTGAAAGTAAGTCCTGCTATCGTAATCTCCTGCCCATCTTTCAGGCATTGCACACCACCGTACGAATAGCTGGTTCCAAAAAGCCCCGACAAGTTTAATTCCGGATCTCCTAAAATTTTCTTCTCTTCTTCATGCAGATATACAGGAATCCCAAACTCCTTCACCCAACCATCAATTCCCATTACATGATCAAAATGAGCATGTGTCAGAAAGATTGCTTGTGGAACGTAGCCATTTGATTTGATATGACTCACTACATAATCCGGACAAGTTGCCGGGTCAACGATTACAAGTTCCTTTGTTTCTTCATTTATAACCAAATAACAATTGGTTCCCATAGAACCAAGTACAAATTTTTCAATTTTCATAATTTCCCACCTTAATGGGTATATAATCAACTTTCCTTGCTTCCATACCCAATTCAAATCCAATTACGCCCTAAAAACCAGGACAAAATTAGTCAATTGGGTACAATAGTACTTTTTCCTTTGTCTATACCCACAAATTTCTAAAATTGTGGGTACTAGCAAGCTATTTTGATTTGTTTGTACCCAAATGCCCCCAAAAGGACCTACTAAATGTTGGTTTTCGCAAAAAAATGGGTATAGGCACATAAAATACTCTGTCTATACCCAAATCATTGTTTTATCACCTATTATCCTGTCGTACGCTCGATATCCAGAACTCCCGGAATCTGTCTCAGTTTCTCTATCACATGTGTAAGCTGGTCACGTCCTGTAACCACAAAACTGAGGTCTAAGCTTGCCACTTCCTGTTTACTGGTGTGTGTATTGATACTACTGATATCCAGTTTATTCTCCGTAAACACCTTGGACACATCCATCAAAAGTCCCTGACGGTTATGAGCATATATTTTGATACT
This sequence comes from Faecalimonas sp., assembly GCA_045630205.1. Classification (GTDB taxonomy): domain Bacteria; phylum Bacillota; class Clostridia; order Lachnospirales; family Lachnospiraceae; genus Faecalimonas. The sequence continues at coordinate 82,485 of JAZQSP010000100.1, forward strand.
TGCGGTATATTGTCCGCGTTCTTCCACAACACTTGCTTCCCACTCAGCGTTAATGAGTCGAATGCGCTCTGCCTCAGAAAGATTGATGATATTCACACAGTCTGTTCTGTGAATCGACATTCCTCTTCCTCTTGTCACGAATCCGACAATCTCATCGCCCGGAACCGGATTACAACATCTTGAGAAACGAACGGCCATATCGTCAATGCCTTTCACTACAATACCGCTCTTAGACTTGGTAACTTGAGCTGTACGTTTTGTAGCTTCTTTCACACGCTCAATAATCGTCTCGTCTGTAATCTCTTCCTTGTGGTCTTTGGTGTATTCCTCCAGAAGGCGATTGATAACCTGACCTTCTTTCAGTCCGCCATGTCCAACCGTTGCAAGAATACCTTCCCACTCTTTAAAACCATACTTCGCCTGAACTACCTGCATATATTTAGGCTTTGTCAAATCACTGTAAACTAAGGATTTCGTTTTGCAGTAGCCTATCAGAAGTTCTTTTCCGCGAATAATATTTTCTTCTTTTAATTCCTTCTTGAACCACTGGTTAATCTTGTTACGCGCCTGTGTGCTCTTAACAATATTGAGCCAGTCACGACTTGGTCCCTTGGAATTCTGAGAAGTCATAATCTCAATTCTATCACCATTTTGAATCTTGTAATCAATATTAACGAGTTTTCCGTTTACACGGGCACCCACCATTTTATTGCCGACAGCACTGTGAATCGAATACGCAAAGTCAACCGGTGTCGAACCGTTTGGCAGGTTCTTTACATCACCGTTTGGCGTAAAACAATACACATCATCCGTAAATAAATCCAAATCCCCTTTCAGAAGACTTAAGAACTCACGGTTATCCGTATTCTGTTGCCATTCAAGAATCTGACGAAGCCAACTGAGTTTCTCTTCTTCCTGAGTGGAAACATTCTTCTTGCCATCACCTGACTCTTTGTATTTCCAGTGTGCCGCGATACCATATTCAGCGGTCTTATTCATCTCTGCTGTTCGAATCTGAATCTCAAATGGCTGACCCACCGAGCTCATAAGTGTCGTGTGCAGAGACTGATACATATTTGGCTTCGGCATCGCAATATAATCCTTGAAGCGTCCCGGAACCGGTGTGTACATTTCATGAATGACTCCTAGCGCCGCATAACAGTCTTTTACAGAATCCACAATAATACGGACTGCAAACAAGTCATAGATCTGGTCAATCGTCTTATCCTGGTTGACCATTTTCTTATATATACTGAAGAAATGTTTTACTCTTCCTTTAATCTCTGCCTTAATATTGGCATTTTCCATGTGTGCAGACACTTCGCTGACTATGTGCTGTACGAACTCTTCACGTTCTGATTTTCTTGCATTAATCTGTTTTACCAGGTCATAATAAACTTCCGGCTTCGAATACTTAAGCGCAAGGTCATCGAGTTCCGTCTTTAACTTAGAAATACCAAGTCTCTGGGCTAACGGTGCATAGATATCCAAGGTCTCTTTTGCCTTTTCCATCTGCTTCTCTTCCCGCATAAATTGCAAGGTTCTCATATTGTGCAGACGGTCTGCCAGTTTAATCAAGATAACACGGATGTCCTTTGCCATCGCAAGAAACATCTTACGCAAGTTCTCTGCCTGTACTTCCAATTTGTCTGATGAATACGATAATTTTCCGAGCTTTGTCACGCCATCCACAAGAAGTGCAACTTCCTTGCCGAAAATTTCCGTAATCTGTTCGTCAGTCAAAACGGTATCTTCCACGACATCGTGCAAAATACCTGCCACAATTGTCTCTTTATCTAATTCCAGTTCAGCAAGAATAATACCCACCCACAACGGATGAATAATATATGGTTCGCCGGATTTTCTACACTGGCCTTCATGGGCATGATAAGCAATGTCAAACGCTTTCTCAATCATAGAGATATCATCTGACGGATGGTATTTGCGAACACGCTTTATTAACTTGTCATATAATACTTTCGGGTCCTGATAATCTTCCGGCTCCATAACTGTCTGGCCTTCAGCTATCTCTAGTCCGCTATATGGGTTTTCCAAAACCGTCTTTTCACCCATAGATGTTGCCCCCTCGCCTTCCGAAATTAAAATATACGATATTATACCACTACTTTGTCGAATTTTCAAACTTTTTAGCGCATCATTCGCGATAATTTTGCACAATTATTTGTAAATTCTTATTACCCTGATACTCACTAACTGTCGGATAATAAGTAAATGCCATCTTAGCACCTTTTCTTTCTTCAAAATATGCTAGAATCTTAGGAATGTCACCAAAATACAACGCTTCCATTCTGGTGCCATGGATATCTTGAACCAGCATTTTGAGTACATTTTGATTCTTGCCCAAAACTTTGGTATTTAAAACTGTCAAATCTTTTTCCACAAACACCGGCTTCGTATTTCCTTTTCCAAATGGTTCTAAGAGTTCCAATTGGTCAATTAATTCCTCACTCACATACGAAAGCGGCATCTGCATATCAATAGAAATCTTCGGAATCAAATCCGCTTCTGTCAAATTGCTCTTCTGATTGAGCATGGTGCGGAACGAATCCAGATTACGCTCCTCCAGTGAAACTCCCGCAGCGAGCTTGTGTCCACCGAATTTTGTCAGTAATTCCTTGCATTTATTCAATTCCTCGTACATATGATACGAATCTATCGAGCGTCCGGAGCCTTTCATGCCATCCTCTGCCTTTGTCAGCACAAATGTCGGCTTATAGTAGCGTTCTCTCACTTTCCCGGCCACGATTCCTGCCAGACTCTCATGACAATTTGGCAGATAAATCACAAGCACTTGGTCATTCTTAAGTTCAGATTCCTCCACCTGCGCAACAGCCTCTTCTACTGCCTGCATGGTCAATTCTTTTCGGCTGTCATTTAACGCCTTCAAATCTCCCGCAAGCATGTCCGCATCTCTCTGCGTCTTTGCCTGAAGTAAATGAAGTGCACGTTTCGCTGTGTCCAATCGTCCACTCGCATTTAAACATGGTCCAATCACAAATCCAATGTGATAAGCGGATAATCTGTCCACATTTACCTTCGTGCATTCCAAAAGCGCCTTTAGTCCAAGGTTCTGGGTTCGTTTTAACATTTCCAAACCTTGCTTTACAAAAATGCGATTCTCACCAACCAGATCCATGACATCTCCCACAGTTGCTATAGCCACATTTTCCATGAGGTAATCCACATCTTCTGCTTCTCTTCCAAACGCTTCAAAAAGCGCCTCAACTACCTTGTACGCAACTGCTGCCCCGCATAGTTCCTTAAATGGATAAATACAATCCTCCTGTTTTGGATCAATCACTGCATCTGCCGGAGGTAAAATATAACGTTTTACTCCATCTGCTTCTTCATAAGGAACCTCGTGGTGATCTGTGACGATAATCGTCATGCCAAGTCGTTTCCCATAATCAATTTCTTCACTTGCAGCAATTCCATTGTCACAGGTGATGATGGTGTCGACACCCTGCTTGTATGCGCGGTTAATTAGCTCACGATTGAGCCCGTAGCCATCCTTCATGCGGTCCGGAATATCACTGTCGACTTGTCCACCTAGTTTGCGAATTCCTTCCAACAATATGTAAGTCGCATTCACACCGTCGATATCGTAATCGCCGATGACGCGAATTCTCTTGCCTTCTCGAATCTTTTCCATCAGAATATCAATCGCCTTACTCATATCCTTCATGAGCATGCCGTCATGCAAGTCCGCAATCGTCCCATTCAGATATTGCTCGATAGCTTCATCCCCCACAATGTCGCGGTTGCGAATGAGTCTCGCCAGTATCGGATTTATATGAAATTTTTCTGATATTTCCTGAAAAGGCGCTCCTTTTCGCATGACAAACCACTGTTCCATCCTATACTCCTTGAATCTGATTTGTTTTCTTCTTATTATGACTATTTCTTTGCTTTCTGTAAAGTGTTTTTAATCTAAAAAACGCTGAAAACTCGGAAGTTTTCAGCGTTTCAAATACTATTTTATTATTGCAATTAGTTTCCTGCCTGTGCTGCAACTTCTGCTGCAAAGTCATCAACTTTCTTTTCCATACCTTCGCCTACTTCGAAACGAACTACGCTCTTAATCACAAGCGCACTATTTACAGATTTAAGGTATGCAGCAACAGTTTGTTTTCCGTCTTCTGCTCTTACATAAGTCTGATCTAATAAGCAGATGTCTTTTAATTGCTTAGAAACACGACCTTCAATTGCGCCACCGAAGATCTTGTTTGCCATGATGTTTTCTTTGTCAGCCATAGCTAAAGTTACAAGTGTAGCTTTTGCTTCGTCTGAAAGGAAGTTAAACAAGTATTTGTTATTCTTTTGTTCTTCATAAGTAGCGATATCTGCGTCGCTCCAGAGTTTTTCTCCACAAGCTTTGTCGATTAAAGCAACTAAAACCGGTTTTGGAAGGTTTGCCGGGTCATTTAATGAAGATTCAATAATGATTTCTCTGATTTTAGCAAGGCTTGCTTCATCAATATCATCTCTGCTGATATATTCAGGCTTCATAGCTGCAACCTGCATAGCAACATTTGTAAGTGCTTCTTTTACATCTGCTGCACCATCTGCTGCAATGATTACACCAATCTTACCACCTGCATGAAGGTAGCTAGCTACACATTCACCGGAAACTTTTTCGAATCTACGCACAGATAATTTTTCTCCGATTGTAGCAGTTTTTTCGATTAATTCATCCTTAAGACCATTCATTTCAAGAAGAGCTTCTACATCTTCACCGTTCTTACCACCATTTAAGTCGGAAGTAAGTGCAGTGTCAGCTACTAACTGT